>JAYEGO010000061.1:0-5502 GCA_034659155.1 Bacteroidota bacterium
GAAACAATTTAGTTTTTGGCTCTGTATTGCCCGTAAATAGGGCGTATTGTTTTTAATCTGGGTAACCCAAATGGCGAAAACAGGAAAATGCATGCATTTTCCGGGTTAAGTTCCCTGATAGGGGGTCAGGTATTGCACAAAACAAGAGCGAGGACATTATTCCATTCGTGCATTAGTTGCTTTCGTGCAATATTCCATTTTCCCAATCTACTATATTGGCTCATCTATCTTCCCTGCCTGCAAGCATGGTTTCATTGATCATTATTCATTAATCATTATTCATTTCTTTCGTTTTCTCTCTAAGCCAATCCCTTATATCCTCATCTAAAAAAGGAGATAATGCACCATAGACTTTCTTGTGATAATTATTAAGCCAATTAATTTCCTCAATTTCAAGTATATCTGCATCAATTAGTTTTTGATCAATATAACAGAGTGACAGTGTTTCAAATCCCAGAAATTTTCCAAATTCTGTTTCCTGAACCTCCTTAACCACGATGAGATTCTCAGTCCTGATTCCATATTCTCCCTCTCTGTACAAACCCGGTTCATCTGAAATAAGCATTCCTGGTTGAAGGGCAATATCATTTGATCCGGAAGCTGAACTGCCAATATTTTGCGGTCCCTCATGAACATTTAAGAAATAACCAACCCCATGCCCTGTCCCATGACCATAATTTAATCCATGGTTCCAAAGGGCTTTACGCGCAAGAACTTCTATCTGGTAACCCCTTGTACCTTCAGGAAAAACGCACATGGCAAGCTGTATGGTACCCTTAAGAACCAGGGTGAAATCCTTTTTCTGCTTATCAGTAGGGTTTCCTAAAGAAATAGTTCGTGTTATATCAGTTGTTCCATCCAGGTACTGTCCCCCGGAATCCAAAAGAAAAATCCCTTTTGTGGCAAAAGTAGTATCTGTTTCAGTAGTAGCCTCGTAGTGAACAATAGCTCCATGTTCCATGTATCCTGCAATAGTAGCAAAACTGGCACCCATAAAATAATCCTGCTCAGCTCTGAATTCTTCCAATTTCTCAGAAACCGATATTTCACTGAGCTCTCCTGATGCCAAATTGTTTTCCAGCCAATAATAAAATTTTGTCAATGCAACTCCATCCCTGATCATTGCATTTTTTACATGAGCAATTTCCTTACCAGATTTAATAGATTTATTCAAAGTCGGAATACTTATTCCTTCCACAATTGTGCAGTCTTCAGGTATGCTATTGTACAGTTGAGTATTTACAGATGCAATAGAAAGATAAACCCTGGCCCTACTGTATAAACTGGTAAGGGTAGAATATATTTGACCATAAGGCAAAATTTCAACCCCGGATTCCAATAAATCGTTTCTTAACTCCATGGAAATTCTATCCTGATCAACAAACAATAATGAATTTGTTTCTGAAATAAGCGCAAATGAAATAGCCAGGGGGCTGTATTGCACATCACTCGCCCTTATATTAAATGTCCAGGCAATATCGTCCAGAGCCGACAAAAGATGGTAATTTACACCTTTCTCACGCATAGATTCCCTGATTTTTTCAATCTTTTCATCCCGGTCCAGTCCTGCAAAAAAAACAGTATGATCATAAACCAGTGAGTCGGGCAATTCCATACGATCTGTCCACAGATCCTGAGTCAGGTCCCTGGTTCCTTTTAGCTTTACACCACTGGGTTCAAGTTTTTCCTTAAGCTGTCTAAAAAGGCCAATAGAAACCACCTCACTATTGAAACCCATTACTGAGCCTGTTTCAATATTCTCGCAAATCCAGTCTATGTATTCAGGAGTATGTGGCACCTTAAGCTTCATAAGCTCAATCCCTGAACCTTTCAATTGTCTTTCAGCCTGAATAAAATATCTGGAATCTGTCCACAATCCGGCAAATTCTTGTGTTACCACAATGGTGGCAGCTGAACCCGAAAAGGAGGACAGCCATTGAATAATTTTCCAATAATCCGGCACATACTCCCCCATATGAGGATCTGTCATAGGTATTATACAGGCATCTAAACCATTTAATTTAATGGTTTCTCTCAACAATCTTAACTTCTCCATACTTCCATTTTTCTCATTTTATTATCCAAACTACCGAAAGATAAAACCATTTGCGAATGGATCTTCAGGATCTATCCATATTTCATTTTGTCCGGTGTACCATGAATTACCATAAACTACAGGAATAACAGCCTGCCTGGAACCATAGTCAACAACTTCCATAATTTCAACATCCATAGTGGAACCTAAAATACTTTCAATCCTTATCCTCTCTCCCACTTTCAATTCCCCCTTTGCATAATGTATTGCAGCCCTGGCACTCACTCCTGTTCCAGTTGGCGATCTGTCTAATTCACCATTTGCGAAAATACAGACATTTCTGCTATGATTATTGTAATTGTAAGGATCGCCTGTAAATATAACTCCATATAAAAAGCCCAATTCAGGATGCTTTGGATGTTTCGGGGTAAAATTATTTACCACTGCTTTTTTTATTCTCCTCCCATATTCTATAAGCTTTGTATAATCAGAGGAATCCAGGTTTAATCCTAATTCCCTCGCATTGCAATAAGCATAGAAAGCCCCACCAAAAGCAATGTCAATATTTATCCTTCCAATTCCCGGAACATCCAGGAGTTCATTCTCCAGAAATACAAAAGAAGGTACATTCTGAAAACTAAGCTCCATTGGTTTTCCTGGTTTATATGTTGCACTTGATATAATTCGTCCTGAAGGTGTGTCAATTTTTATATCTCGGTGAAGTCCGGATTTCTCAAGCACTCCAGATTCCAGCACATACCTGGTAAGTGCCAGGATCCCGTGTCCGCACATGGTGCTGTAACCCTCATTATGAAGGAAAAATACACCGAAATCACCATCTGGAGTCACCGCTTCAGTTATTATGGCACCATACATATCTGCATGACCTCTTGGTTCCCACATAGTAGCGGTACGAATATGGTCAAGGTTTTCTTTGAAATGCTTTCGTTTTTCAAGAATTGTTTTGCCTGGTATTGCAGGTATTCCACCTGTAATGATTCTAAGGGGTTCTCCCCCGCTATGCATTTCAAGAGTCTGAATTTTCATCCATTTCTTACCTGGCTTGATACTCATTTTTGGTGTCATTTTTGATAAGATTGTATTGTTGATAGTATAAAGTTAATGAATTCACTAACAAACCAATTTTTCAGGGAAAATACTGTTTAGTTTGAATTCAATTTATATTTTTGAGGAAACTTACAATTCAAAGCTGATGAAAAATAAATTTTACCAAAATCTTATATTTATAATTCTTTTTATAAGTTTTTCCTCTGCTCTTCCAGCTCAAAACATTCCAGTTGTTTTAAGTGGTCTGCAACAAGATGCCGAAGGGAACATTTACCTATTAACAACAGATGGTGATAAACTTGTTCAGGTTCCAGACAATAATAATTATACTTTATCACAGATGCAGGGAGATCCAATTGGAACAGAAATAGGAATTGACCTTAATTTTCAGAGAAATAATCTTCATGGGATGGTTTTTTATGGTTTGATCAACTATAATGATTCAAAGCATCCAATTCCAGTGTACAGGAGTAGTCCTGCCAGGATAGTTGCGGGAAAATCTTCCATTGACTTTGATCAGTTAAGAGGCAGGTATGATATGACCGGTTGGGAAGAAACAGAAAAAGGTACAATTGGGTACAGGGTAGTTAATCAGAGAGGTGCTATTATTTATGATGGTATTGTTAGTTTTTCAGGAGCAGGTCCCTTCAGGGTGATCAACAGTATACAATCAGGGCCTTTTGTGAATCTTGTTCAACCGGATGGCATAACCATATCCTTTGTAACAAGTGAAGAATCTATTTGCAAAGTATCAGTCGATGGCCAAAATTTTGAAGATGCTTCTCCAACAAAACGTCATGAAATAAAAATTGATGGACTGGTGGCTGATAAAAAATATAACTATACAGTTTACTATGGAAACCTGAAACAATCCTATTCCTTTAAAACCAGCCCTTTGCCCGGATCAGGAAATAAGTTTATTTTTTCTTACTCAAGTGATTCCCGTGGCGGCAGCGGCTGGGGTGAAAGAAATTTACATGGAGCAAATGTTTATATCCTAAAGAAGATCATGGCTGCTGGCTCAAGTAATAAAATTGCCTTTGCACAATTTACCGGGGACCTGATTAGTGGATACAGCAACAATAAAGACCATATGATGCTTCAGTATCATAACTGGCTAAATGCTGTAACACCCTTTGGCCATCATTTTCCCGTAATTTTTGGAATGGGAAATCACGAAGCTTACAATATAACACTTCAGGATTCTGCAAAACTTTATAGATTAAGTATTGACCACTTTCCCTATAAAGATAATTCCGGGGAATCTGTATTTGCTGAAGTTGCTGTAAATCCTCATAATGGACCAAAAAGTGAGGACGGATCAGCTTATGACCCAGATCATGGTACAGTGAACTTTCCATCTTATGATGAAAATGCATTTTACTATACTTATGACAATGTTGCCATGATCAATTTAAATTCCAACTACTGGTATACACCCAGTACGGGTTCTGTTCCAGCTGTAGGAGGAAACATTCATGGCTATGTTATGGACAAGCAGTTGAATTGGTTTAAGAAAACCCTGAAAAAACTTGAAAAAGATAAAACTATCAACCATATATTTGTAACCATTCATACACCTTTTTTTCCAAATGGCGGGCATGTTTATGACGATATGTGGTATAATGGAGACAATACCCCAAGGCCCTATATTGCTGGAAAAGCAGTAGAAAAAGGAATTATTGATAGAAGAGATCAATTGCTGGATTTAAGTATTAACAAAAGTAAAAAGGTGGTGGCATTTCTGACCGGAGATGAGCATAATTACTGTAAAACTGAAATTCATCCCGAAATGAACATTTATCCTGAAGATTATTCCGGAAAGAAAATAAAATTAAGCAGAACAATCTATCAAATCAATAACGGAGCTGCAGGTGCACCCTACTATGCACAGCAAGAAACTCCATGGACCCCGTATACATCAGGTTTTACAACCCAGAATGCAGTATGTTTTTTTACTGTGGAGGGAGAAAACGTTTCAATGATTGTTATCAATCCTGACACACTTGAAGAAATAGATAAACTTAAATTGAGGTAATGGTTCTGATATTTTATTGTTTCAGCCGCTGACGATATCACCTACGCCAAGGCTACGGTGATCACAGAAATGTCAGGATCATCGACCCTTCAGGCTAATGTTTCCATTTTGCGTTTTTCCTTGGGACTTCGTCCCAGGTTATGTTCTCCAAGCCCTTCAGGCTTATTTAGTTAAGATGCAGAACCAAGCTGAAAGCCTGAAACATCAAAACTTGGGGAGCCTTGCGCAAAAATTAACTACGTAGTATACTGGCTCTGTTCTATATTAGGGGACTTTACAATTTTCTACAAGAATGTTATTTCCACAGTACTCATACCACCCCGTCCCTTACCTGGTATACTTATGTGAATTTTGTACATGA
>JAYEGO010000062.1:0-5488 GCA_034659155.1 Bacteroidota bacterium
AGTAAATGGTATCTCTTCATTTGTATAATTCCCATGGCAATAAAAAACACTCCTGCCAAAAGATTGGTGTACAATGGCCAGTCAAGGATTAAAAACTCGGCTACACCTAGAACATAAATAATTAACAGGACTGGCGGATAAATACGCCCCATTGGCCCCTTGATTTTAGCTTTTTTAAACATTGTATTCTATATTTTTTATATACTTCATGTTTCTTACACTATACAAACATATAGTCATAAATTAATTCCACCAAACATTTACTCACATTTTTTCAAATTATTTTTATCACCCAGGCATATTTGCCTGATTTAATGATCAATACATAGCAATATTATTTAGACCATTCCTCTATACTTTTATGCTCCTTATCATATGTCTTTTAGACTTTTGACCTTTGACTCATCGATCTTGTTTCTTCGTCCTTCAACATTCATCATTCAGCCTTCAAACTTTCTTCACCTTTTTCGTATCTTCGATATCTCAATTCGCAAACTATCCTGCATATGATATTGAGGGTACATAAACTCTGTAAGTCCTACTACCGGGGAAAGCTTGAGATCCCGGCTTTAAGGAATGTCTCTCTTAACATTTCAGAGGGTGAATTTGTATCCATCATCGGGAAATCAGGCTCTGGAAAATCAACTCTTCTGAATCTTATCGGGGGATTAGATACTGGCAGTTCAGGGAATATTTTATTTCGAGACAAGAACCTTAGTACAATGAGCAGGACAGAGCTGGCAAAACATCGCAGGTTTTCAGTCGGGATGATTTTTCAATCCTTTAATTTAATCCCATCCCGAACTGCCCTTGAAAATATCATCCTTGCTCTCACATTCGGAGGTGTACCCAGGAGGCAGAGAAAAGCCAGGGCTGAAGAATTGATTCAAAGTGTTGGACTGGAACACCGAATGGATCATAAGCCTACAGAATTATCAGGAGGAGAAGCACAAAGAATAGCTATTGCCCGTGCCCTGGCAAACAACCCGGCAATGGTGCTTGCCGATGAACCAACAGGAAACCTTGATAGTGTAACTTCAAGTGAAATCATTGACCTACTTCAGGAGCTAAATCAAAAAAAGGGAATCTCAATACTAATGATCACCCATGACCAGGAAACCGCTTCAAGAATTTCAAACAAAGTAATTCGCCTGGTTGATGGCAGCATTGCCAACGAGCTGAAAAAAACACACAGGCAATGAACATTTCAGATATGATACTCCTGGCAATTGCCAACCTGTTTCGCACAAAGCTGCGAACTACCCTGACCTTACTGGGTGTAGTGATTGGTATTGGGGCACTTTCCTCCATGGTGTCACTGGGTACCGGAATGCAAAAAAACCTGACAGATGCTTTTATTGAAAATGATCTTTTTACCAGCTATAGGGTAACTACCAAAAGTATTGACCTGGAACAAATAAGTGGGGGGAACTTTGAAGACCTGGGAGATCACCTGGATAAACCTCAAACACCACTGACCGATTCCATAATTGAGATTATTAGCAATATAGAAGGAGTACAATATGCCTTTGCAGATATTCAATTTCCTGTACAGATCACTCTGGAAGGATACGATATAAAATTAAATGCCCAGGGCCTGCCAGCCACATCTGGCCAATACAAGCCATATACCAGCCTGCTTGCCGGAACTTTCTTCCAAACTGATAATGAAAGATCGGTTGTGGTAAAATGGGAAACCTTCAGAAAAATGGGGCTTGTACCACACGATAAGGAGAATCCCGTAGTATTTAGCAGGGAAGATTCTCTCAAGGGCTTTCAGGTAATTGAGCCTGATTCACTTCTTGGAAAAGAGCTGGTTATTATATCTAAAACATTGAACCCTCTGTCCCTGGCCATAAGCACCATGGGTGGGAAGGTCCCGGATGAGAAAACAGCTTTTCGGGAAGTGGAAACCCGACTGCGTATCTGTGGCATTCTGAAAAAATCCAGTTCCTTTGCAGGTCAGCAATTTCGTGGAGGTATCTACATCCCCATGGAAACAGCTGATGATATTCCCAAACTAGGATTCTCCAGTATCTGGGATTTATTTGATGAAGGAAAAGAAGACAGCTATGGTTCTGTATATGTACGGGCAAAAGACATCCAGGATATGGAAATTATAAGAAAAGAAATTGAGGCTCTGGGGCTGCATACCTTCTCTATTGCCGACCAACTGGAAGAAATTAAAAAAACATTTCTGATCATTGATTCCCTGTTCGGGGCCATTGGATCAGTGGCTTTGATCATTGCTGCCCTGGGAATAATCAATACAATGCTTATGTCTATTCTGGAAAGGACAAGGGAAATTGGAATTATGAAAGCTATTGGGGGAAGTGAAAGGGAAATCAAATTTATATTTTTTGTAGAGGCAGGATTCATAGGGTTTATTGGTGCAATTTTCGGATTGGGACTGGGCTGGCTGGTTACAAGGCTTGCTAACATCATATTAAATGCACGGTTCCCCGAAGAGGGAATACCGGTAGACCTTTTCTATTTTCCATGGTGGCTGCTGGCAGGGGCTACGGCCTTCTCTATCTTCATCAGCCTGGCTGCCGGACTCTACCCTGCAATACGAGCAGCACGTATTGATCCGGTAAAAGCACTACGACATGACTAATAAAGAAATGTATAATGATTATTGATAATTGATAAATTATCTCTTCTCTTTAAATAGCAATTATTCTGTCAGCTCTGATCATTACAGTTTCCAACAATTCATAGCAAATTTTTCATAATCAGCATTTTAAGTCCTGGAAGGGAGAAATATAATATGATACCCAAATTAGAACTTTGGGCTTGTCTAAACTCACAAATTTGTTGGAATTACTTAATCTTAGAAAATTCGTTAATTTTCCGGGTTAAGTTATGGAAGAGTTTTATTCGTGAAACTCAATTTTCAAAAACATAGTGCATTGAAATTTGTAAGTTGAACGAATCCCGATAGTGTAGCGTATCGGGATAAATGAGTATAATACTCCGATGCTTGCCCCGTGAAATCCTGTTTTACAGGAGTGGCTTTGCCACTATTTCACAGGGCTTGCATCGTTTTGAAAACAAATTCCTATCTTGATACCTCGTCAGCTTTGCTACGAGGTAGTTCATTTTTAAAATCTTCCATATCATTGTGTTTATACTCGTTTCGAAATCTCTTACTACGTAGTATACTACGTAGTTGTTTTAAGTGATTGATTCTTTTTGGAAGCAAATAAGTTATAAACTGCTAAATTTTAGTAAACAATTAACACATTATTATCCCATCGGGATAATATCTTACAACCAGAGACGTAAGTCTCTGATGTAATGACAAATATAACTTAAGTTCCATAGGAACGGTATGTTTTTTGACTTTTCAAAACCAAGCAATTAGTCATTCTGGAACTGCCATTAAGAAAAGCACCTTACCGAATTCTTTTAGCACAGAACATCTCGTTTCTATGAAACTCTTTGTTTTCTTCATTTTTAACGGGATAATATTTTTAAGCTAATTCATCAAAAACTTTCTTTTCAGCCCGAAAATTTGTAATTTTCCTAGCAAAGATGTCAGAATAAAATTTCCATAGACCTGATTACATCGCAACCAGCTTCTTTGACACGGAATCACTTTAATTCATTAACAATAAAAATTATGATAGACTTTAGCTTAACAAAAGAACAGGAAGAAATAATTGAAAAGTACAGAGATTTTTCAAACAGGTATATAGTTCCCAATCGTTTAAAATATGACGAGCTTGCAGAATTTCCATGGGAAGTAGTAAAAGCTGCCTATGATGAAGGGATCATGAATGGCCCTATGCCACCCGAATACGGAGGTCATGGTCATAGTTTACTGGATGGAGTTCTGGCCTCCGAGGAACTAGGAGCGGGTTGTGTAGGAATGGGTATCTGTATTGATGCCAACACTCTGGCATTAACACCCTTGTATATTGCTGCTGATGAGGCACAGAAAAAAAGGTTCTTTGGCGAGATCTACGAACAAAAAGGCGTTGCAGCCTACGCCCTTACAGAACCAAATGCCGGTTCAGATGTGCAGGGAATCTCTACCTCTGCTATTAAAAAAGGAGAAAAATACATCATCAACGGTCACAAGCGTTTTATCACTAATGCGGAAGTCTCAATGTATATTACCGTGTTTGCTATTACAGATCCGGAAAAAGGATCCAGGAGCCTGACGGCATTCATGGTACCAACTAACTCCCCGGGCGTTGATGTAAAGCCAAGGTTAAAAAAGATGGGACAAAAAACATCTGTACAAAATGAGATTGTTTTTACCGATGTGGAAGTTCCGGAAGAAAACAGGATTGGAGCTGAAGGTTATGGATTTATAATAGCCATGAAAACTTTTGACCGCACACGCACCGGTGTTGCAGCACTCAGTATTGGAAATGCTCGTGCTGCCTATGAAACTGCGAAGGACTGGACCAAAAACAGGAAGCAATTTGGAAAACCAATTGCAGCCAACCAGGCCATAGGATTTATGTTGGCAGAGATGGCCACCAAGATAGAAACAGCAAGAATGCTTACCTGGTATGCAGCATGGGCCTATGACCATGATAAGAGAAAGCTCAATAAGCTATCTGCCATGTCAAAGTTGTATGCCTCTGATATTGGCATGGAAGTAACCACCGATGCTGTTCAGGCAATGGGTGGTGACGGATATACCTGGGATTTTGCCGTAGAAAAAATGATGCGTGATGCCAAACTTTGCCAGATCTATGAAGGCACCAACCAGATCCAGAAACTGGTAATTTCAAAGAGTATTCTGAAGGAATAAACCTTGATCTCAGTTGGCTGCCGACCTCTGAGTGTAACGGTTTTTATACCTGATTTTTCTGCCTAACCGTTTTTAAACGTTTACAAACGTTTAACATCCGGCTATAAGGCTAAGGCCTTGTTAACTTGCAGGAAAAAAACTATGAAAACATCAGGAGAAACTCCCGTTTGTCATCTTGTATACATAACAAAGAACCGATACAAGATTGTAGTGTTATCAGGAAAATTTACCAGCTATCATGCAGAGAAAATACCAGGCTGTTATTTCAGCGGGAATGTCGAATCCTGGGTATTTCCCGTGTCTGAGAAGAACCGTGATATTTTTGAATCCATTATTCAGCATCATAAGGTCGAAGCCTCCGGTACCGCGAAAACAAACCTTCGTGCCATAATTGAAATTGATAAGTTCCGGAAATATCTTGAAAACGAAAGATATTCTGAATCAACGGTTAATACCTATGTGTCTTTTTTGACAAAGTTTTTTGACTTTTTTCCTAATAAATCTCCAGATGAGATAGGTATGGAAGAGATCGAAATTTACAATTACAAATTCATCATACGCAAAGGCTTATCCGGATCATTTCAGAATCAGTTTGTGAGTGCAATAAAAAAGTTTTATGAGAAGATTCACCGCAATACTATTATTATTGACAATATTGAAAGGCCGCGGAAAGAAAAAAGATTACCTCAAGTACTATCTAAAGAAGATGTAAGCTTA
>JAYEGO010000063.1:0-5481 GCA_034659155.1 Bacteroidota bacterium
ACTTGGTACAATATTTATTCAGGGAATGACCGGATTATATTGTCTTATTGCTACTTCAGCCTTTATGTCATTGATGTTCCCAACTATTTATGGAATATCACTTAAGGGACTCCAAAACGATGATGCAAAACTTGGTGCAGCCGGCCTGGTTATGGCAATTGTGGGAGGGGCTTTAATGCCGCCACTTCAGGGTTTAATTATTGACCAGGGAACCATATTTTCCATGCCGGCGGTAAATGTATCTTTTGCATTACCTCTGTTAAGTTTTATAGTTATAGCAAGCTTTAGTTACAGAAGTTATAAATTTCACCCGGCATAAATGCAAATGAGCAGAATGGACAGAATAAGATTGTACCAAATATTAATTTCCCTATCTTTTCTATTAGCTTTTAGTCATTGTAATAATATTGGGAGAGGTAAATCATTAAAACTTGCACATGGACTACCAACAGATCATCCTGTACATCTTGCGATGGTATCGATGGCCGAAAATTGTGCAAAACTTTCTGATGGAAAACTCTCCATAGAAATATATCCTGGCGGGCAACTGGGTTCTGAACAACAATGTGTTGAATTGCTCCAAATAGGTAGCCTGGCAATCACTAAAGTTTCTGCAGCAGTAATGGAAAGCTTTACTGATGATTACAAAGTTTTGGGGCTTCCATATCTGTTCAGATCAAAGGAACATGCTTTCAAAGTTCTTGACGGTGACATTGGGAAAGAATTATTGCTCAGTACTGAAAAAAAATGGATCAGGGGCCTTTGTTTTTATGATGCCGGAAGCAGGAGCTTCTATACAATTGACCAACCAGTATTAATACCAAGCGACCTGGCTGGATTGAAAATCAGGGTAATGAAAAGTAAAACCGCTATGGAAATGGTACAGGCCCTTGGTGGATCTCCCACTCCTTTGTCATGGGGAGAATTATTCACTGCCCTTCAGAGCGGAGTAGTGGACGGTGCCGAGAATAATCCACCTAGTTTTTATACCTCGCACCACTATGAAGTTTGTAAGCACTACTCCCTTGATGAGCACACCCAGGTTCCAGATGTACTGATCATCAGCAAGAAAATCTGGTATGGGCTTAGTAAAGAAGAACAGGGCTGGTTGCAAACTGCTGCTAACAAATCGGTTACTCTTGAAAGAAAACTATGGGCAGAATCGGTTAAAAAATCCTTAAAGGAAGTTGAAAAGGCCGGGGTAAAAATATATTATCCTGATAAAAGCCTGTTTTCTGATAAAGTTGATAAAATTTATGAAAGTTATAAAAATCACCCAACTATTTATTCCTACATCAAGAGGATCAAAGAAGTCCGATAAGTAAGAAAGAAAATGAGAGTAAAAATTGACAGAGCCCTTGAGATAGTCCTCATAGTGATAATGTCCATTCTTGTTATGGATGTTTTATGGCAGGTTGTTAGTCGTTATGTTCTTAGTTCACCAAGTTCATTTACCGATGAACTTGCAGGGTTTCTCCTGGTCTGGGTTGGTTTATTAGGGGCAGCTTATGTAGCTGGAAAAAATGAGCACCTTGCAATAGACCTGATGCTGCAAAGATCGGGCCCGGCACGAAAGAAAATTCTAAATATAATCATCACCATAAGTATTGTTCTTTTTTCATTTCTGGTTTTTTTTACGGGAGGGACCTGGCTGGTCTACACCAGATTCATTTTGGAGGTTAAGTCTGCAGCTCTTGAGATCCCCCTGGGATATGTCTATCTGATACTTCCATTCTCCGGCTTGCTAATTATTTACTTTGCAATTGATAATTTCCTCAGATCTAACAAACACCCGGAATAAAATATGGACTATTTTGCAATACTTGTTCTTGTGATCAGCTTCATCGTATTACTTTCCATTGGAGTGCCGATTGCTTTCAGCATTGGTATTTCAGGCATACTGACAATGCTGGTATCTATTAATATGCTCCCGGCATTTGCGACTTATGCACACAGGATGGCAACGGGTATTGATAATTTCGCTCTTCTTGCAATTCCCTTTTTTATCCTGGCAGGGAATATAATGAATAAGGGAGGCATTGCAATCCGATTGATCGATTTTGCCAGGGCACTTGTAGGAAGTACCCCCGGGGGGCTTGCGTTTGTAAATATTTTTGCAAATATGCTTTTTGGAGCTATCTCGGGATCTTCCGCTGCTTCTGCTTCAGCAATTGGAAGTATTATGGGTCCGGAAATGAAGAAGGAAGGCTATGATCAGAATTTTAGTGCTGCCGTCAATATTAGTTCTGCTACAACGGGTCTTTCCATTCCTCCTAGTAATGTTTTAATTGTTTATTCTCTTGCAAGTGGTGGGGCATCCATCACTGCCCTGTTTATTGCCGGATATGTTCCTGGCATTCTAACAGGTTTAGCTTTAATGATTACGGCAATGTCGCTCTTGATATATAAAAATAAAGGTGGTAAAGGGGTAGTTCTGGCTCTGTCTAAAGTTCTCATTGTAACTGCAATGATCTTATTATTTCTGACTGCACTCAATTATGCCGGCAATAATTTTGATCGTCCGCTTATGCGGTTAATCAAAATAATACTCGGAGTAGGAGCTCTTACATTTCTAGTAAGACGTACTATAATATATAAAGACCGGGCGAAACTTGGAGCACTTAAATTTCTTGATGCACTCCCAAGTTTAATGATGCTTGTTATTGTTATTGGCGGAATTATTGCCGGCTATTTTACTGCAACAGAAGCATCTGCAGTGGCTGTTTTATATTCTTTGATCCTGGCTTTTATTTATAAAAAGCTAAAATGGAAAGATCTGCCTGAAGTTTTTATTCGTTCAATCAAAACTACATCTATAGTGCTCTTGCTCGTGGCTGCAAGTATGGGTCTGTCATGGATAATGGCCTTTGAGAACATACCACAAAATGTAAGTTCCGGTTTATTGAGTTTAAGCGATAATCCATTTGTGATCCTCCTTGTAATCAATCTGATATTATTGTTTGTTGGAATTTTCATGGATATGACACCCGCAGTTCTCATTTTTACTCCAATTTTCCTTCCAATTGTTCAACATCAATTGGGATTAGACCCTGTTCATTTTGGAATTATTATGGTGCTAAATTTAAGTGTGGGTTTATGCACACCTCCTGTAGGTTCGGTATTGTTCATTGGATGCAGTGTGGCAAAGGTTAAGATAGAAAATGTTGTAAAACCTCTATTGCCTCTGTTTATTGCAATGATTGTAATTCTTATGTTTGTTACATATTTACCAGAATTAAGCCTTTGGCTGCCAGGGTTTTTTGGTGCACTTTAGAATTGATTTCCTGTTATTGTCCCTTAAATCCAAATGTTAAGCAAATTATTATTGAATATCAGCGGGTTAATTTACTGCTCTTAAGAATAAAGCGATCGTAGAGAAATAGACACAATGCAGTACCTACAGCCAGACCACTGTATAGAATCCATATCCTATCCGGATGGTATTGACTGAAAAGATAATTTGTAAGTTCATTCTGGTTCATCCCCATCAGTTCAGCTGCCTGGTTTACGAAATCTGCCCTGGTAAAGTTTTCGGTGATCTCGGGTATCTCAAGACCCCTGGTTGCAAGTTCTTTTTGCAAAAGCGTGAACTTTTCTGCCTTCCTGGCATACAGGTCTCCGGATAATAAGCCCGCCATCCAATGACCTGCAGCAATGGGAAGAAAGGAAGTCCCCATATATAATGCTTTTTTATCGGCCGGAGCAATACGGCCTACATATTCGGTAAACTTTGGTGAGCTGGCCATTTCACCCACGGCAAAAATCAGGATACCAAATACTGCAATCCATGGGTTCTGGCCGGTAAACATAAAAAGTAAGCCAATAGAAAGAATTAATATGCCGGTAATCATTGCATTCAGAGGCCTGTGCTTCATAGCCATGGTTGAAATAAAAAGCTGAAAAGCGATGATAAAGAAGGCATCAAGGCTGGTAAATGTCACTGCTGTTATGGTTCCAGGAGCAAAACCAAAAAACAAAGACATTCGGTCAAGATCAACCCAATCCTCCAGGAATATCGGGAAAGAATAATAAAGTTGATTAAAGGCAGTCCAGAAGCCTGCCATAATAATCAGGAAAAGCAAATATTTAATATCCTTGAGGGTTGTGAAAATATTCTTAAGTGCTTTCCATACACTCATAAAAAATGTATCTTCATTTTCTTCCCTGCCAGGCTCTTTAAAGAAAAAAATGACTATGGCAAAGTTAATACCAACTGTTATCATAGACATATAAAAAACCAGGTCCCAGCTGGTTTTATAGATCAATCCTGAAATAAAAGGTCCAATGAATCCACCAATATTGATCATCATATAAAAAATGCCAAAGCCAATGGAAGAGGATTCTTCATCCGTTGTTTTGGCAATCATAGCAGAAATAATGGGTTTAAAAAGAGCCCCGGCAGAAGCCAGAAAAATATAAGCAAAGAAAATTGCTTCATAGGATTCAAAACTCCCAACCATATAATAGCCGATTATATAGGTAATAAAGGAAAGGATCAATACTTTTTTATATCCAATCTTATCAGCTATAGCTCCTGTTATAATTGGTAAGAAATACAGGAGCATTGTGCCTGTGCCCATAATTGCTCCTTTCTGGGCCTGTGTAAAGCCCAGTGCCCCGGAACCTTTTGAAAGGGTTAAATAGAGCGCAAATGCCATATAAAAACCATACCAGGCCCATCGTTCAAACAATTCCATAAAATTTGAAGCCCAAAATACTTTAGGGAAACTCCTGAATACTTTTTTAACTGAACTCATAGATTTTTGAAAATAGAAATGAAGACCCAAAGATAAGATTTGAATGTGAAATGATACAGTAATTATTTTGTTTCGAACACTCGAAGGCTGTATTCAGGATTACTATATTTTACTCTTTAAGTAGAAATAAGCTTTCTTCTCCTCATGCAAATCAAAAGTAAACAGCCTTGACCGGCCATTTTGAAAAAAGAAACTGAGTACGGCAAAATCGCCAATACACATTGTGCCATGAGCGAACAAACTCATTAGCAGGGCGGTTGAAATACCCGAATCCATAGTCAGGAAAAGATACATCAAAAGAGAACTGATTAAAACAAAGGGAGCAAGAGCCACAAAAATCATTTCATAAAACCCTGCTACAAACTTGTCTGCAGTTACATAGAACAGATATTGTGATAAGCTCATACCAATTTTTATCCGGGCAGCCCCTAGTAATTTATAGGCCGCTGCATGAAGAATTTCATGAAGTGGGACAAGGAGAATTGGAAAAACAATAAAACCTAAAAACCCGGTAAACAAAAGATGCCACAAAGAAAATCCCCCTTCAAAAGGAGAACTCAATAAATGCACAACCAGTAAAATTAAGAAAATGGTATTTGTAATATAGAAAACAACAGTAGAAAGATTAAATTGCTTAATATTATTAAAAACAAAGGGAACCACCTCTTCATAGGCAAGGATTTCCACCTGGGTACAGGTTGGATCGTTCATTATATCTGAAGGG
>JAYEGO010000064.1:0-5460 GCA_034659155.1 Bacteroidota bacterium
AGCTGTTTGAGACATACCAGTAACCATCAGAGTAGACAGTATTGATACCAATTTTAACTGGCCTGTTTAACTTACTCCCGGTCGAGTTCTTTTCCCTTAGCAAGTAAGCTATAAGTGGGTGGCCGAGGACTGCAGTCGGCGATTTTTCTTGTCAAACGTTCTTTTGATCGGTCAAAAGAATGTTTGTGGGGTTTTAGGGGCAAAGCCCATAATTAACACAGCACATTTAGGGTGCCTTTTTAGGAAAACAGGAAAGAAAAACAATATCTTTTTCCTTAATTTCCATTTTTGCCTTTTCCCAAAGTGTGTTCATCTCTTCCAGGTTTAGATCTGTGATTGATTTCCCCGTCTTTTTTGCTTGTTCTTCAATGAAATTAAATCTTTTTATAAATTTCATATTGGTTCTTTCAAGGGAATTTTCAGGATCAATCTCATACAACCTTGCAGCATTGATAAGTGAAAAAAACAGATCTCCAAATTCTTCTTCAACGGCTTCTGTCTTCTTCTTAATTTTACTCCGAGATAAATCTTTAATTGCGGTTTTAAGTTCCAGTATTTCTTCTTCAATTTTTTCCCAGATCTCATGTTTTTCTTTCCAGTCAAAGCCAATACCATGTACTTTTTCCTGAATCCTGTTTGCTTTTACCAGAGCGGGAAGTGAAAGGGGAACACCAGAAAGAACACCTTTTCTGCCTTCTTTAAGTTTTAATGCTTCCCAATTCTCCTTAACATCATTTGCATTTTCTACAACTACATCACCATAGATATGCGGATGTCTGTGAATAAGTTTTTTACAGATTCCTTCAATGACATCAGCTATTTCAAAGGAATTTGATTCAGAGGCAATTTTAGAATAAAAAACAATGTGTAAAAGCAAATCTCCAAGTTCCCCTTTAATTTCATTCATGTCCTTTTTCAGGACTGAATCTCCAAGCTCATAAGTTTCTTCAATTGTAAGCTTCCTGAGGCTCTCCATTGTCTGTTCCCTGTCCCATGGACAACCTTGCCTTAGATCATCCATTATTTTCAGCAAACGACCAAACTCTTTTAAGGGGTCTTTCTTACCTTTTTCCTTCATGTAAAAAATGGTTTTATTTCTTTTTGAATACCACACGAATGCTTGAGCCGGTTTCCAATCCCAGCAAATCTGCTGCATTGCCCTGGTTGATGGCAACCTCCAGTAAGTTTATCGAATTGAAAATGGCCAGGATCTCACCCATGGTTGTTTCGTTATAGTTGGAGTTGATCCTGGTGATCTTATAATGGTTGCTCTGTATGAGGATTTCAAAATCGCGATTTTGACCAACTCTTTCGAATAAGTTACGACTGATATTAGTAATGGCATTTTTATAGGAGTCTATATAGATGACACTGCCGGTTATACCAGAATCATCAATAGTTGCTCTAAGAGGAACTGATTTTTTGAATTTCTTTGGTTTTTCCCCAAGTGATGAAATTTTTCCGGCTTTTGCAATCTTACAGGCAATTGGTGCAAAAATATGAAGTTCAGGAAAGGTGGAAGGTGTTTTTTCAGGGTATTTCAGTTCAATAATTTCATCAGGATCTTCCTTAAAGATCAAGCCATATATTCCGCTATCATAGCTAATAAAAAACTGACCTTTTATACTAAAAGCCAGCAGTCCCGGTCTTTTTTCAGAGTTTGAATTTACTGCTATAATATGAAATGTTCCTTTTGGAAAGTTCGCAAAAGAGTTTTTTATGATAAATGCTGCCTGGGCAATATTGAAAGCCTGTACCTGGTGGGAAATGTCAATTACATTAGCATTTGGGCAGTTTTGAAGAATTTCTCCTTTGACAGCAGCCATGTAAAAATCGTCTCGATTCCAATCAGTGGTTAAAGTTATTATAGGCATTTAATATAGATTCTTCAAAATATTACACAAACCTTAACAAAATGAGATTAACTTTGTAGGTAGACAAAAGTAAACAATATTAATCAACCTTGATTGAAAAACAAATATCTCTTGAGGGTATTGACCCAACAAGTTTGTACGGAGTCCATAACAGACATTTGAATGCAATTAATTCAGCATTTACCCAGGTGAAAATTATTGCCAGGGGACATGAGTTGAAAGTTATTGGAGAGGAGACCAGAATACTGGAATTCGAGAAAACAATTAATAGAATTATAGATTATATCAGGAATCATAATGAACTAACTGAAGAGGATTTGTCTATCTTACTGGAAGACAAATCACAGGAGCTTGTGTTTGATAATAATGGGAAGAACGATATTCTGGTGTATGGAAATAACGGAAAACCCATTAAGGCCCGTACTATAAATCAGAAAATTCTTGTTCATGATTCAATAGATAATGATATTGTTTTGGCTGTGGGACCAGCGGGTACCGGCAAAACTTATACTACCATAGCTCTGGCAGTAAAAGCCCTGAAAAACAGGGAGGTAAGAAAGATAATCCTGACAAGACCTGCTGTTGAAGCTGGTGAACACCTGGGTTTTCTCCCGGGAGATGTCAGGGAAAAACTGGATCCTTACCTTCAACCATTATATGATGCCTTAAGAGATATGATTCCCCCAAAGAAATTGGGGGAATACATTGAAGATCAGACTATTCAGATTGCTCCTATTGCCTTTATGCGAGGTCGAACCCTGGAGAATGCTTTTGTGGTTATGGATGAAGCTCAAAATGCTACCAGCAATCAGATGAAAATGTTTCTTACACGAATGGGTGTAAATTCAAAGTTTATGGTTACAGGAGATGTTACACAAATTGATCTGCCAAGGAAATCTGACTCCGGGTTGGTCCTGGCCATGAAGGTTCTTAAGGGAATTGAGGGAATCTCAATTATAATGTTTGATGAAAGAGACATTGTAAGGCACAAACTGGTAAAGGATATTGTACGTGCTTATGAAAATCTTGAGAAGCCTTCAGACAATAATCATTCTGAAGATACTGAGGGCTATGGAGATGAGTGAGATTATATTGTAGTTTGTAAATTGTGTTTATAGAATTAATATCTCAAAATAAATAATAAATTATGAGTTCTGCTATTGTTGAAACAAATTTTAGTTTTCCCGGTTTAAAAAATAAGTATGTTGGTAAAGTACGGGATGTATATTATGTAGATGATTACCTGGTAATGGTAGTTTCTGACAGGATATCTGCATTTGATATTGTTTTGCCGAAAGGAATCCCTTATAAGGGGCAGGTTTTGAATCAGATTGCTGAAAAATTCCTTGATGCAACCAGGGATATTGTTCCTAACTGGAAGTTGGCCTGTCCGGATCCGAATGTTACAGTTGGTAAATATGTTGAGCCATTTAAAGTAGAAATGGTAATCCGTGGATACCTTACCGGGCATGCATGGAGAGAATATAAATCTGGCAAGCGTGAGATTTGTGGTATCCCACTCCCTGAACACATGAAAGAACATCAGAGATTTCCAAAGCCAATTATTACTCCTACAACAAAAGCAGATGTTGGACATGATGAGGATGTTTCAAAGGAGGAAATCCTTTCAACAGGTCTTGTACAAAAAGAGGATTATGAGAAATTGGAGGAATATACCTACAGATTGTTTGAGCGTGGTACCAGAATAGCTGAAAAAATGGGACTCATTCTTGTTGATACAAAATATGAGTTTGGTAAAAAGGATGGTGAGATTTACTTGATAGATGAAATTCATACTCCGGATTCATCACGGTATTTCTACCTTGAGGGCTATGAGGAGAAGCAGGAAAAAGATTTGCCCCAGAAGCAATTGTCAAAAGAGTTTGTTCGCGAATGGCTGCTGGGAGAGGGATTTCAGGGGAAAGAGGGGCAGTTAGTTCCTGAAATGGGTGAAGACCTGGTAAATAGTATTTCTGATAGGTATATAGAGTTGTTTGAAAATATTACCGGGGATAAGTTTCAGAGAACCGATACTGAAAATGCGAATGAAAGGATTGAAAAGGTGGTGTCTACCTTCTTAAATGACCTGCTCTAAAAGTAAGAATGGCTGTATCAGGGTGACCCAAATGGCGAAAATAGTAAAAGATGGTGGGCTAAAGCCCAAAACAAGTAGAATAATTTGGTAAATTATATTGAGTTTCAACAATTATCATTTCCTCCCCATTTTAGATAATTCTTAACGATTTTGTTAACTCTTTCTTCCAGTGTGTTTATTTGGGTAAAGGGTTTCTTGTAAAAGCTCTTTTTAACTTGCAATTCTTCAAGACTTTCATCATCTCCGGGTTTATAGTTGAATTGTTTCCTGGAAACTCCTAAAATTGCAGGCATTTCCTCGAAGCAAAAACCATAAATATCACGCAGTAAGCTATCTTTAGTTTCATCAAGACCAAGATCAAATATTGCTTTCAAATATTTTTCATCTTTTGAAAAACCTCTTTCCTGCTTGTAATATAAATCTTTTCTTTCCTGGAATTGACCTATTTGCATAGGATCCAGTACTCTGGCCATATCAAGGCTAAACTCCATAAACCGGTGGTATATAAATTTGGATTTGCATATTTCGCCGGGCAGAGATAAATTAAGTTTAGCACATGTGCGGTGCCATTTTCTTTCCTTTTTTATGTGATTTATTCTTTCCATTTTGCCATCCTGGAGCAATTCTCTTGCTGATTGCAAAATGTGTTTTGCTTCATTTGGCTGATCTGTTTCAATATATAGTTCAGCCAGGAATATCTGGTGATTATATGTATTTATGCCGGAGCCTTTTTCGTTTAGAAATTGCGTTAAATATCTAATGGCTTTTTTGTAGTCAAATGACTTCATCAGATCTGCCATAGTAATGTGTAAATTCAAAAAATATGGATCTGTGTCCGGGGCCCGGTCAATATAATCCTTCAGATATGTAATAATTTCCTCATTTTTCAGGTTTATGTTACGCTTCATATAAGGAATTAATTTATTTATACAGGCTACCATGGCTGTATTCTGCTCCTTAAGATAGTGCTCGGCAAGATCCTGGAGGAACTGAATTGCCTGAGAATAACCTTCCTCTTTCTTGATCCGGGTTGCTTTAATCATTAATTTATGAACATCGGCGTCAGCTTGAAACTTATGAACAGGCTTATCTGTCAAGGATTTGCTGAACGCAAGTCTTGGTTCATTTCCAATTGCGCCTGGCTTCTTTGTTGATGAAATTCTATGAAATAGTCTTTTTAGGAAGGAGATCATAAAGTTAAAATTTGTTAGGATACAATCTGGTTTTTGTTCGATTTTAAGTTACTACTATTGAGTAAAAATTCAAAATTTGAAGACATGATTCTTTATATGCTCAAATCTAGTAATTGTTTTTTTATCTAACTGAATTTGATTTCCTTAACTAAGAAAAACACCATGATCTTCATGTAATCATGAAAATTGCGACAGAGTTTCTAAATTATGCCTACTTTGGTATTTTGATTTGGCAATCAGCTTCATTATATTTGTCAGACAGATTGCATGTGTTATAATATATTGATATACAAGAAGT
>JAYEGO010000065.1:0-5453 GCA_034659155.1 Bacteroidota bacterium
AAAACGATGCAAGCATCGGAGTATTATACTCATTTATCCCGATACGCTACACTATCGGGATTCGTTCAACTTACAAATTTCAATGCACTATGTTTTTGAAAATTGAGTTTCACGAATAAATATTATAATCTGGTAAAGAGAATGAATAAATACTTAATAACAAAATCAGGATGATCCCGGCATAATAGAAAAAAATTCTCGGGCTAAATATTTTAACCCGCTTTATTCATACAAAAGTGAAGCGCATTGTATGAATGTGTGAAGGATAGTGGGAAGCAAAGCGGGAAATCCCGATTTAGACATACCCAAATTTGGGCTAATGAAATGATTCAAATTTGTTGGTATAGTCTTAATCGTAGAAAATCCATGCATTTTCCGGGTTAACCCTGTTTTTATTATTGTTAGAAGCTTATAACTTTGTAAGTCAAAATTTCACGAATCTAATTTTACCAATAGCTCAAACAGGATTTAGTTCCAGGTTTGAATAAATGATTTATATAATGAAAAGTTTCTTAAAATACACCTTAGCAACGATAACAGGGGTCATTATTTCAACTTTCTTAATCAGCATCATAATGCTTGGCATATTAGGGGTTATGATTTCTTCACAAGACAAACCGGTTCATATAAAGAACAACTCTGTATTGCATTTAAAAATAAACAAGGCTATTCCAGACCGTTCCTCTGTAAATGCCATGGAAATTGATTTTTTAAGCTTTGAGTTAAAACCTCAATTGGGATTAAATGATATACTCGAAAATCTGGAAAAGGCCAAAAAAGATGACAAGATCAAGGGTGTTTTCCTTGAGTTTGGATTCATCACACCAGGAATTGCAACCATGGAAGAAATTCGGGATGCATTGAATGATTTTAAAAGTTCCGGGAAATTCATAATTGCCTACAGCAATGAAGTAATGTCACATTCAGCATTTTTTCTGGCCACAGTTGCAGATAAAATTTACCTTAACCCGGTGGCTATTTTTGAATTTATGGGTTTAAGATCTGAAGTAATGTATTACAAGGGAGCTCTTGAAAAACTTGGTGTTGAAATACAAATTGTAAGACACGGTGAGTACAAAAGTGCGGTAGAACCATATATCCGGGAAAATATGAGTACGGAAAGCCGGGATCAAATCATGTCTTATATGGGTTCTATCTGGAAACACATGCTTGAGATTATTTCAGAGGCAAGAAACATACCTATTGATGAACTAAACAGAATTGCCGATGAGCTTCTTGTAAAAAATCCACAGGAGGCATTGAATCTTGGATTGGTGGATGCAATTAAGTACCAGGACGAAGTGTTGGATGATTTGTTGATCAATAGTGGCCTTCCGGAAACTAAGGATCTCAACCTGGTTAGTTTTTCAAAATATTCAAAAGTTCCTAAAACCAGAGATGGTAAGGGGCTGGCAAAAAATAAAATTGCCATAGTTTATGCTACAGGAGTAATTGGATTTGCCTCCAAATCAGAATATAGTATTGGGGGCCCAACTTTTGTGAAAGCAATTCGAGCTGCAAGAAAAGATTCTACCGTTAAGGCCATTGTGTTGAGAGTGAATTCCCCGGGAGGAAGTGCTATGGTTTCTGAACATATATGGAGGGAGGTTCAGCTCGCACAGAATGAGAAGCCTGTAATTGCATCCATGGGAAATGTTGCAGCATCCGGAGGTTACTATATCGTTGCCCCTGCCGAAGCTATTTTTTGTGAACCAACCACAATAACAGGCTCAATCGGAGTCTTTGGCCTTCTTCCAAATGCTGAAAAATTACTCAATCAAAAACTGGGAATTACTTTCGACGTTGCTAAAACAAACAAGTATTCAGACTTTGGTTCAATATACAGGCCTCTGAAACCTATGGAAAGAGAATATCTTCAGGCAGGAATAGAAAAAACCTATAGCGATTTTGTAAGCAAAGTCGGGGAAGGACGAGACATGCCGCTTCAGGAAGTGGACCGAATTGGACAAGGCAGGGTATGGAGTGGAATTAATGCCCTGGAAATTGGATTGGCAGATCAATTCGGAGGATTGAAAACGGCCATTGAATATGCTGCTGCGAGTGCCAAGCTGGAGCATTACAGAATTGTATCTTATCCCCAGTACCAGGACCCGTTTGAGAAATTACTGAAAACTTTGTCTGGCGATATTCTGTCCCGTAAATTAAGTAAAGAAATGGGCATTTACTATCAGTATTTTGATGATTTCCGAAATGTCCTTGAAACAAAAGGAACTCAAATGAGAATGCCATTCCGAATTGATATTTTTTAACCTCTGTAGCTAATTATTTTCTAATGGTTTCTAATCCGGGTCAAAAATATTTCTCTTATTTGCTATGGCCAATCTCATTGCTCTATAAACTGGTTGCAGGATTCAGAAATTTGCTGTTTGATTTCCATATTTTAAAATCCAGAAAGTTTAGTATCCCTGTAATTTCTGTTGGCAATTTAAGTGCCGGAGGTACAGGGAAAACGCCTTTTGTTGAATATTTGGTAAAAGTACTCAGGGGTAGTTTCAATGTAGCAACCCTGAGTCGTGGTTATAAACGAAAAACTAAAAGCTTCATTATTGCAGATCGCAATTCTACAACTGAACAAATTGGAGATGAACCTCTTCAATTCAAGAATAAGTTTCCTGAAATAACTGTAGCAGTAGACCGAAACAGGGTTCACGGAATTGAGCAACTTGTAGAGGGAGACTCTATGCTTAATGTAATACTCATGGATGATGCATATCAACATCGTTATGTTAAGCCGGGCTTATCAATACTGCTCATGGATTACAACAAGCCTGTATCAAAAGACCATTATTTACCCTTTGGGAGATTGAGGGAAAACCCAGTTGAAAAGAAACGTGCTCATATTGTAGTGGTCACAAAATGCCCGTCCAATATGAAACCAATTGATCAAAGGATCATATTGAAAGACCTGCGACTGTTTGCTTATCAGAAATTATTTTTTTCCACAATAAGATATCTTGAAATGGTTCCGGTTTTTCAGCTAAATGAAATCCCTCTGACCAAAGAAACCTGCAAGACCAACAAATGCAGCATTCTTATTGTAACAGGAATTGCTGATTCCAGACCTTTCAGAAAACATGTCCGGGGTATTTCTCCAAGAATCAAAGAAGTCAGATTTAAAGACCACCACAATTTTTCAAGCCAGGATATGAAGTCTATTGAACAAGTATATAATGAAATTGAAAATGAGAATAAGCTAATTGTTACTACCGAAAAAGATTCTATTCGTTTTCAGAAATTTCATAATATTGCAGATGAATTCAAAAAAGCCTGGTATTTTATACCAATAGAGATAGAATTCCTGAATAATAACAACAAATCCTTCAACAATTACATTATAGATTATGTTACAAAAAATAGAAGAAACAACATCTTATCTTCAGGAAAAAACTGATTTTTTACCTGAAGTTGGGATCGTCCTCGGAACAGGATTGGGAGGGTTGGTAGGAGAAATCAAGATTCTTTCCTCAATTGATTACGATCAGATTCCAAATTTTCCAGTTTCTACAGTTGATGGGCACCATGGAAAACTCATTTTTGGAATTCTTGGGAACAAGAAAGTAGTAGCAATGCAGGGCAGGTTTCACTATTATGAAGGATATGAAATGTCTGAAATAATATTCCCAATACGGGTAATGATAAAATTGGGTATCCAATATTTATTTGTGTCAAATGCCAGCGGAGGTGTAAACCCAAACTATTCTATTGGCGATTTAATGATACTTACAGATCATATAAACCTCTTGCCAAATCCTCTTATCGGCAAACATTATCCTGAATTTGGAAACAGGTTCCCCGATATGAGCGAAACCTATTCAGAAGAGCTCATCAGAAAAGCAGAAGCTATTGCTGCGAAAAATGAAATTAAAATTCAAAAAGGAGTTTATACGGCAACCACCGGCCCTACTTTTGAGACTCCTTCTGAATATAAATATTTCAGGATTATCGGCTCAGACACTGTTGGGATGTCTACGGTGCCTGAGGCAATTGCAGCCCATCAAATGGGCATTCCCTGTTTTGCAATTTCAATTATAACTGATCTTGGTGTTCCAGGGAAAATTGAAACCGTTACCCATGAATCTGTTCAGGAAGTCGCAAAAAAAGCTGAGGTAAAAATGACTCTGATCATGCGTGAGTTGATTTCTGAACTATGAATACTCCTGCACAAAGCTCAAAATCAATTCCTGAATCCAAACAAAATTCTACAAAAACGAGATTCCAGTCAGGAAATGTAATAATAATAGGTCTTTCACATCTCCTACACGATATATATTCTTCATTTTTAGCTCCTATCTTACCCCTGCTGATTGAAAAATTAGGCATAAGCTTGACTGCCGCTGGTCTGTTAGGCATCATTCAGAGAATTCCTTCTCTTTTCAATCCCTTTGTTGGCATCATGGCCGAAAACATGAAAGTACGGTATTTTGTCATCTTTGCCCCTGCTCTAACCACCATATCAATGAGCCTGATTGGACTTGCTCCGGGATATGTGATTTTAGCAATCTTTCTTTTTGTTGCAGGATTCAGTTCAACTCTTTATCATGTCCCCTCTCCAGTTATGATTAAACGTGTTTCCGGGGACAAACTTGGTAAAGGGATGAGTTACTTCATGGTTGGCGGGGAACTGGCCAGAACTTTAGGTCCGCTTATCATAGTTGCTGCTGTTACTCATTGGGGCCTGGAAGGCACATACAAGCTTATTCCGTTTGGTATATTGGCTTCAATAATATTATTTTTCAGGCTTAGAAAAATAGATTTACGAGAAGAGTTCACTAAATCAAATGAGAAACCCGAATATTACAAAACCTTTAAAAAATTCTTGCCAACTTTTGCAATTCTTGGTTTCATAATATTTTTTCGTGGAGCCATGAAATCAGCTCTTACATTATATCTTGCGGTTTATCTTACTGAAATAAAAGGAAATACTTTATGGTTTGCAGCCACCGCACTTTCTGTACTACAACTGGCAGGGGTTCTTGGCACCTTTAGCTCAGGAACCATTTCTGACCGTATAGGTCGCAGGACAACCATGGTAATAATTACCACGATAACCCCAGTTCTTATGTGGTTATTTTTAAATGCACAGGGAGTCCTTACTTTTCCTGTATTAATTATCACCGGGTTTTTCCTGGTTGCTCCCGGTCCGGTTATGCTGGCAATCATTCAAGAATTAAAAACCAAACACCTTGCTTTTGTCAATGGCATATATATGACTATCACATTTGGCTTCAACTCACTGATGTTGTTATTGGTTGGCGTATTTTCTGACCACTTCGGTATGGAAACAACTTATATAATCTCAGGGATAGCAGCTGGCTTATCCATTCCATTTGCTTTTATGCTCCCAAGAAAAAGAAAACAAGGATAATAATTTAAGGTATTTATTGACCTCCTTTGGAGATCATTCATTGAAGATTTATTAACCGCCCCGTTCC
>JAYEGO010000066.1:0-5447 GCA_034659155.1 Bacteroidota bacterium
AATTAAATAAAAAAATCCTTTAAATGTATGTGAAATTTAAAAGGAAATAATAATGAGGGATTACACAGAAATCACATTGGATATCCAGAATCTGAAAAATGATAATGACGAACCCATTGGTACAAAAGTAACTTTTGAGATACCGGCTGTTTTCCGTTAACTGTCTACACCGCTCGATGCGGCTTTCGTTGTTCATTTCCCATTGTGAGTGGCACATTATTCACTTCCATTTAATCCCTTACCATATAACATAAAAGGCTAATTACTTCTACCGGTCATCTTGAGTTTCAGCACTAAAATTACTTATGTAAGTTGCAAGCCGCTCAACATCATCAGTTGTAAGGGTATGTCCCCAGGCCGGCATCAATGGAGACTTGTTGATCGCTTGTCCACCTACTGATATTGCCTGAACAAGATATTCATGAATGAGTAAGTTCATATACTCAGCATCTGTAAAATCCGGCGGTCGCTGTTCCAGGTTAACTGCATTGAATCCATCTCCTTTCCCTTCAGTTCCGTGACAGGCGGCACAATATTGTAAAAAGCTCTGCTCAGCCAATCGTTCATTATAGGTTTTTATCTTTTGTCCGTTCACGGATTCAGAGTAAGTTGAATCCTTACTGGTAAGATTTCCATCATTTTGGCTCTTATCACTGCATGAGAGGACCAGAAACACCAGTACGAAAATGTAATAGTTAAATGCCTTGATCAATATCCGAACAGAATTTTTCATTACTTCAAGCTTGCTAAATATAATGCGATTGCAATTGCTTCATTATCATTCAATCCCTGCTTAGGTTTAACGGCTTCAGGATGATATTTATGAGGATCTTTGATCCAATGGTATATCCAGGCAGTTGTCAGGCGCAAACCTGCATTGTCAAGCGAAGGCCCGACTGAACCCCCTTTTGCATCGACCTGATGGCATGAATGACAGGCATATTTGTCAAAAAAAAGTGTTTCACCTTCTTCTATGCTTTCGGTTTCATTTTCCACATCCGGTATAGCACTGATTTCATTTTCCACAAGCACCAGGGAGGAATACAACAAAAGCAACTCTCTTTCTTCATCGGTCATATAAAAGTTAGGCATCCTTTCCGCTAAAATTGGCCGAATCAAATAGGGAAGTTCAAAATAATCTCTTAGCCACTTTTCATGTACACGGCTTCCCTGATTGGATAAATCGGAAGCCATAAAAAATCCGTTTCTATGAAGAACATGGCATGATAAACAGCTGTATCTGTTTATAATCTCACGAAAGACGCCTTGTGGCTGATAAGATGTTTCATTAACGGGCAATACTTTAAATTTATCAGGGATCGACTCGCCATTCATGCTTAGTAATGCAATTGTAAGGGCATCTATATTTTCATCGCTGAATCCAAAATCGGGCATCAGTGCCTTTTCCAGAAATTGATCCGGATATTTTATTTTATTATACAGGAATGACTGTAAACTTTTTTCAATATCCGTTTGATAAAAATCTATCTCATACACTTTTTTATTTCCTATATGCACTAAATCCGGCCCCATGCTTTTGCTTACCCCTTCTGCTGTAAGGTTGTGACATCCTTTGCAATTATGCTCATTAAAAAGTGCGAGTCCCTTGTTATAGAATTCAGGATCAGCAGGAAAAGTTTCCGTTGCCTCCTCTTCTGGCTCATCCCAATCAATAAACTCAGTGAGCATATATGCTGTAATAGCAGTCAACTGTTCTTTCGAGAAATTATATTGAGGCATTTCGACATCATGCTGGAACAATCTTGGATTCTTCACATAGTTGTAAATCCATTCTGCTTTGGCTTTGGATGCAATTTTACCAATATCCCGTGCAAGATATCCTCCCGTATCATTCACTAAGTGACAACTGATACATTGAGCTTCTATGAATATTTTTTTTCCTTTTGCAGCTAATACTTCATCGATTCCAGTTTCATTGTTTAGCGCAGGTGGAGGTTCATCGAGAATAGCTTCACCGGGATAGGTATGAAATGCCAGCATAAAGTCTGATAGGATATTGATCTCCTCATCTGAAAGATTAAACGTTGGCATTTTGGTCTTTGGCTGAAATTGTTTCGGCGTTTTAAACCAATGGGTAAGCCATTTCCGGGAGGTTTTGTCACCGATGCCATCGAGATTGGTTATCTTAACAGTATTGTAACTGTAGTAATTATGGCATGCATTACAGTTATAATCTATTGTCAATTGCCGGCCCTGCGTGAGCACAGGTGCTTCGGGCACATCGGAAGTCTTATGGCAGATCCCACAAGTAGCCTCGAGATAATTACCGGTAAGCATGGGATCATCCCAATATTTCGTCCGCCCTTTGGATTCGTCGTTAGTAGTGGCTAGTCCCTGTCCTCTATGACATATAGTGCATCCAAA
The DNA here is from genome assembly GCA_034659155.1 of Bacteroidota bacterium. GTDB lineage: Bacteria > Bacteroidota > Bacteroidia > Bacteroidales > VadinHA17 > JAYEGO01. The sequence goes on from JAYEGO010000066.1 coordinate 2,386, forward strand.
TTCAAAAACATCATGATACATTTTCGGATGAGTGGAAAAGGGTTCCTCGGCATTTTCAAAATTCTCCGTGCTCATTCCCACATGGCAGGTTATACACCGGTCTACCCTGTTTAATTCTTCCACCCAAATTTGTTTGATACCAATTTCAACCGGTTCAATCCGATCCGGGTATTTTTTGATGATTTTATTATAGTCCTGTTGATAGGATCGCCATTCCCGGTAACGATCTTTCATGGGCGAAACAGCCAGTACGATTAGGAGCAGAACGCTTACAACACCAAATATCTTATAATCTATTTTCATTCTGTTAACAATCGATTACAATTATTATATTTCCCATTTCTGCATAATTCATTATCTTATTTAGAATACCCCATCTATCCAGGGCCATATCCATTGCCATTCCGGCCCTCTGAAAAATACACCTATTGCAGTTAAAACCAGAGTGGTTAAAACAAGCCATGTCATCAGCCATCCCGCCAGCGACATTTTAATGGATGGGATTAAAGATAAAACATAAATGATTAATGTCGGGACTAAAATGGCATATGCATGGAAGTAAATTAATGCGATAGACATCAGAACCATTATCAATGTCAATGTTATTGAAGCATTTCTACGTTTACTGATCCATGTGTTTTGTTTAATGTTAATCTTGAAATAAGGGAATGCTATTAGTACGATTATAATTGATGTGGGAATTACAAAAGCTGCGAAAACAGGCTGGAAATAGTAAAGCAGTTCCTGCAATCCCAAAAAATACCATGGTGCCTTTGCCGGACTAGGTGTATGTCCCGGGTTGGCGATCCACTCCAAGGGCGCATTGAAGAAGAGAGAGATCAAGACCAACAGGATCACCATGATCTCGCAAACTATTAAACCCCGGATAATCACATCCGGATACGTCATGATAAGGTTTTTATCCCGGCTCGTTTTCAATGCTTCATCCTGCAGGTTATCAGGTGATTTGTTTCTGCTAAGTTCCAGGGGTGATACGCCTCCATCTCTACGCACTCTCCAGAAATGTAAGCCTATTAGGACAGCCATAATCATTGGAAGGACAAAGACATGAAGGACATAAAAACGAATTAGTGTGTTTTCACCTACTTCATTTCCTCCCAGAAGCAGGTATTTAATCTTCTCTCCCAGTAAGGGCGTTGTTTCTACCATGTTTGTTCCCACTGATACTGCCCAATAGGCCAGTTGGTCCCAGGGCAATAAATAGCCCGTGTAACTTAAAAGCAATGTCAGCAGGAACAAAAGGATACCGATGACCCAGTTAAACTGTTTTGGTGTTTTGTATGCGCCGGAATAAAACACCCGTAGCATATGAAGAAAAACAACAATGACCATCGCATGAGCTGCCCACCTGTGCATATTTCTCAGGAAACGTCCAGAAGAGACAACAAACGTAAGGTCTTTCATGTCGTAATAAGCCTGTGGCACGGATGGATGATAATAAAAGTTTATCAATACACCGGTAATGATCAAAATAAGGAACAATGCGAAAGAAAGAACACCAAGATAAAAAGTAGCCGTAAATTTTACGGCATCCGGATTCGATTTTACAGGTAATATGTGCCAAAAAAAATTGGTAGTGATCGCCAGAGATCTTTCCCGTTTGCCACTGGTTGAACCATTTTTAAACGCAGATCTGTTTTGTTTGGATTTTTTAACTCTTTCGATCATATTATACCTCTAAGATCTGATTTTCATCCACAAGAATACTTCTGTCCACAATAATTTCATTATTTTCATTCAAACATATGGAGAATCTGGGCAATGTTTTAGAGGTCGGCCCCTCTATTACGCTTCCTGTTTTTGAGAATTTTGTACCGTGACACGGGCAGGTAATCATACCCTTATTTTCATTCCATCGTGTTAAACACCCCAGGTGGGTACACACCGCAGAAATCGCATAGATACCTCCCTCTTTCTCCCGGATAATGTAGGTCCTGTTTTCAGCATTAAGTGTAACTGTACCGGGTGAAAAGTTTTCCAGAGCACCCGCATTAAAAATCTGCGATCGTTCTAAAACAACTTTTGGGGATAAAAAATCGAGCATTAATATACCGCTTCCTGCTGCAGTTAATGAAATTGCACCTATGCCCAGTTTTAAGAATTGGCTTCTGCTTATTTTATCTTTGGAATGTTTATAATCCTTCTTTTCAGAATTGTCCACTTTTGCATTTATTTTTGTCAGCTAAATCCTACCAATATTATACCGTCAAATGGAAAGCTTTGAACTTTTCCGTAATTAATTTTTTCACGTAAATATAATACTTTCTATGAACTTCCATTTATCTACTATTATATGTTTACAAGGTAGAGGATATGTAGAATTCTTAAATTAATTTAACCTCTGTTTTATCATTCTTGCCTGTTCATGATCAGGTTCAAGCAAAAGCACCCTTTCAATATATTTCTCCCCTTGCTCGAGGTCATTCTTCAGAAAACATATACCGGCTTTGTTAAGTAATGCCTGCACCTGGTCAGGATCCAGTTTTAATGCAATATCATAATGATATTCAGCTTCCTCAGCAAGTCCAAGCAATAACAAAGTATATCCATAATTGACATGTGCTGATGAATAAAGAGGATTCTCAGAGATTATAAATTCAAAAGTCCTTTTAGCTTCATCCATTTGTTGTAACATCACCTGTGTGCTGCCAAGTTTATTATGGAACTCAAGATTGTATTTCGCCAGTGAAGTGGCTCTTAGATAATATTTGTTAGCTGATATTATGTCGTCGGTCGACTCATACGCCTGCCCTATACGGTAGGCGGTCCAGGCATCATTATTGCTGTATTCCTGATTGACCAGGATATCGGAAAGCGTTCTTTCTGATCCAATTTCCTCCACAATTTTTATAATTGCCTCATAATTTTCTTTTAAGAAATAATAGTTTATAACAGCATTTCGATTTTCGTTTTTATTGAGCCAATCAGCCAATTGTAAATAGTGATATGCAGAATCAAGGTACATTTCGTCCGGATGATAAGATTCATGCTCCAGCAAATATCCTTTGGCAATAGAAAGACCATCGGTATCCGGATTATTT
>JAYEGO010000067.1:0-5426 GCA_034659155.1 Bacteroidota bacterium
CTAAAAGACTTTTCATGGCAAAAAAAACAACGGCCAAAAAACAAAATGGATATTTTTAGAAAGGAAGAATAGATTATTTAATGGTATAATTATGTAATGGTATAATAGTTATGAACCATTGTATCATTGTATCATTGTACCATTGTATCATTGTATCATTGTACCATTGTACCATTGTATCATTGTATCATTGTACCATTGTACCATTGTATCATTCCATATTTCGTATATTTGAACTTATTTTAATAAACCATGAAAGAGTCTGCTATCCAATCTCTTTTACAGCTGCTTGCCTTGATTGCTAATGTTGAAGAAGGCAAAATCAGCAGTAAAGCACATGAAATTATTAATAAGATTCTTAGCAGGACAGTGAAACCTGAAAGGCTGGAAGAATACAATACCAGCTTTGAGGAGATGGTAGATCAGGCCCAGAAAATCGGTATAAAGAATAAGAGTGGAGTTGATGAAAGAAAAAAAAGGGCATCCCAGTCTGTAAAGGCACTTGTGATTTGTCAGAAGAGTAATGAAGTTTTACAACAGCATGAAAAGATACGGATCCTCAGCAGAATGATTGAGTTTGCAAATGAAGATGGGATCATAAGTGAGAAAGAAGCAGAATTTTTAGATACTGTACGGGAGGCTTTTTACATTGATCAGGAAGAATACGAAGATATAAAATCTTTTATTGTCAGTCCATGGATACAGGGGATTCGAAAAGATAACCTTGTGCTTATTGATAATAATGAACAGGAAACTGAAGGATCTGAGAAACATTTAAGCTGGAAAAATCTTGAGGGACAGATTGTAGCCCTTTATATTGACAGCTGTAATTTGTTTATAGTTAAGTACCTGGGAACAGAACTCCTTTACAGGAATGCTTTAGAGATGAAGCCCAATAGTATAGAATTCCTTGATAATGACTCGTTTATCCGAGGCAATAGAATTGCACCTATATATTATAGTACACTCAATTCCAGGTTTTTTCAGGATAGCATCAAGAAAAATTTAAATTATGTTGCCAGGGGAGTGGAATATAAATTCCACAACAGTAGTAATGGAGTCCAGGAGTTTAGTTTATCATCCGAGGCTGGTGACCTCATTGGGATTATGGGAGGGAGCGGTGTAGGGAAGTCTACTTTGATAAATGTCCTCAATGGCAGTATAGAACCACAGAAGGGAGAGATCTTAATCAATGGATTCAATTTGCATTATTTCCAGGAGAAACTTGAAGGAATAATTGGATATATTCCCCAGGATGACTTATTGATTGATGACCTTACTGTATTTCAAAATTTATACTACAATGCTAAACTTTGTTTTAGCGATTATTCTGAGATTCAGATATTAAAGCTAGTAATAAAAGTTTTGAAAGACCTTTCTCTCTATGAGATCAGGTATCTAAAGGTTGGAAATCCACTTGAAAAATATATTAGCGGAGGTCAGAGAAAAAGATTAAACATCGGACTGGAACTTATGCGTGAACCTCTGATCTTATTTGTGGATGAGCCCACCTCTGGCCTTTCTTCAATGGATGCAGAGGCTGTGATGTTGTTGCTTAAAAGGCAAACCATTAATGGCAAGATAGTTCTGGTAAATATCCATCAACCTTCTTCGAACATATATAAATTGTTTAATAAAATACTTGTGATGGATAAAGGGGGTTATATAGTTTTCCAGGGAGACCCCCTCGATGCCCAGGTTTATTTCAGAACAGAAAATAATCAATTGAATCCTGATGACAGTCAATGTGAGACCTGTGGAAATGTAAATCCTGAACAGATACTGGAAATTGTAGAAACAAAATTTGTTAATGAATATGGGAGATTTCAGGATGCAAGAAGGTTCTCTCCCGGAGATTGGTCTGAGAAGTATAAACAAAAAATTGAATCCAGGCTTAATTTTTCGGTTAGAAAAATAACCCTTCCTCAAATAAATTTTAAGGTACCATCAAGGTGGCGGCAATTCTTAATATTTGCTATGCGTGATATCAGGGCAAAATTAGAAAACAAGCAATATATGCTGATTACTTTCCTGGAATCTCCTTTGTTGGCCTTTATAATAGGATATTTTACTAAATTTTATGCAGGAACACTTGACAATCCTGATGGATATATTTTTAGCGGCAATGCGAATTTAGTATCCTACCTGTTTATGGCGGTCATAGTTGCAATGTTTCTGGGCATGATATTAAGTGCCGAAGAGATTATTAAAGATGCCTTAATTCTAAAAAGAGAGTCTTTTCTTCACCTTAGCAGGTTTGCTTATCTCAATTCCAAGATCACAATAGTTATGAGCATTTCTGCAATTCAAATGCTGTGTTTTGTTTTAATCGGAAATTATATGCTTGAGATTAAGGGAATGGATTTGAAATATTGGCTTATCCTGTTTTCAGCTGCGAGTATGGCCAATATGATCGGACTTAACATTTCTTCTGCTTTAAAAACTGTAGCAAGTATTTACATAGTAATTCCCCTGATTCTTGTTCCCCAGATTCTGTTTAGTGGAACTGTTGTGCCTTTTGACAAACTCAGAACCTTGAAAAAGCACACAGAATTTGTCCCGGTAATTGGTGACCTCATGATTTCAAGATGGACTTTTGAAGCATTGGCAGTGGAGCAATTCAAAAACAATCGTTTTCAAAGAAATTTCTTCTACCAGGAAGAAGCCATGAGCAGGGCTTTGTTCAAGACTTCATTCTTGTTTCCAAGAATCCGTGGAGTATTAGATGAATCAGAAAAACTTACTTTACTGGATGGAAATCCTACGAAGCTTGAGTACAATATGTCTTTAGCACGTAATGAAATGAATAAATTGTCGGATGAAACAGGTATTCCCCTGGGTAAATTAAAATGGGACCTTACTACTGAAAAATTGGGCAGTGAATCAAACAGAAGCATTCAATCCTATCTTGATACCTTAGAGTTTATTTTCAGGACCAATTATTTATCTGCCAGCAGTGAAAAAGACCGTCTGATAGAAAAACTTCAGGCTGAATCAGGAGGCAAGAATGTTTTACTTGACTTGCAAAATGATTATCATAACCAGAGTATTTCAGATCTTGTATTGAATAGAAATCAATTGCAGAAAATTATTGAGTTCGATGGGTCTTTTATTCAAAGGATGGATCCGATTTATGATAAACCATGTTCAAAAATTGGTAGGGCACATATGTATGCATCTATAAAACGATTGGGTCCTTATGAAATAGACACCTACTGGTTTAACCTGATGGTTTTGTGGATCTTTTCATTTCTTGCATATATTGTGTTGTATTTTGACCTATTGAAACGTACTGCATCTGTAGTTTATTCATTTCAAATCAGGCGTTTTGACCGCTTGAGGCTGAAATTTAATGCCAGGCTTCGATAATAGTTTACTTGTTTTTCTCACTTCAAAATACTCAATTTATTAAGTCAGGAAGAACTCCCATAGTCAGGATATTATCCAGGCTCCTGTATTGTGTGATAGGACACTCCAAATAAATTTGTAAAAATAGCACCATGCTTCAGCATGGTGTTAAATGCAAGCAAACAAATGTCTTCAGTGCGCTTTAGCGTACTTAATATACTGTAATACAAAGTCAGCTCAAAGCTGACTTATAATACATATATCATTTTCTACCATGAGGGTGTCCGTTTTTAGACACCCCCAACTTAAATCTACTTTTAAATGTTTAATAGGTTCTTAAATTCTCCCCCTGCAAAGGGGGAGTACGCCGACGCAGTCGGGGGGAGGGGGTTTTTAACCCGAACTATTCATGCTTCCAGCATAAATAATGACGAAACATAATTGGAACCCATTGATTACCAATTATGTTTATCAGGTTCTGACGCTTAGGGTCAGAATCTAAAGAGTTAACCCTGATAAAAGTCAAATTTTATATTCCCAAATTTGGGCATACAGTTTTCATCAGTTTTTAGAGTGGGTAATGAACTAAGCACTTGATATACTTAAATTTGACTTTTCATCAGCCAAAATGGCGAAAAACTCCGTGAACCGAGCTTGCGAGCTCGACGAAGTCAATTTTTCGGGTTAAGGTAGAGGATAAATAAGATTTGTATCAGACACAACACTGGAAGCTGAGAAAATACCAACCGCCCTTCCCTGGTTTGAGCCTGAAATATTTGCCGGTAATACATCAAAAATCCCACCTTTCCATTCTGTTTCCATTAGCATAGATCTTAAAAAGTTCTGATGTTTTGCTGAAACTGAAAATTTTTTTCGAAGTACAACTGATCCTGCAGGGAAGTATACTTTCTCCTGGTCGGGTTTAAACATTTCATTAACATCTATAGTGTTCAGAGAGTAGTAATAACTCAGAGCCCTGGCCTCTTTTTTAAGGGGCTCATTTACCAGGTGCGACCAGTCAAAATTTACTTTTACAATGGAAGGATCATCCGAAGTCTGGTCCCCTAACAGGTAGAAATCAGGGTTTCCTTCTGCTTTCCTGTAGATAAATGGTCTTAAAGGCTCTACCGGTGGCATATAGGCAGAATCAACAAACTCCCTGTTGTTCCAATTTATATATAAATAATAGCTTTGACCGGTAACTCCCTGTATTGTTGAGTCTGTGTAATATGTTCCGGGATTTTCGGTATCTTCTAACAATAAAAAGATATTGCTGCCATCTGTAATTGCAACAATAGCACCCATAGCAGGTTCCGGTATTTTATTTAGTTCTGTTACTGGTTTTGAAAGAACAACCCTGTGAGGTTTTCGTTCATTACTTATCATACCATCAATGACCAGAAGAGGGAGGTTCCTGGTATCAAGGTCCCAGTCAATTTTTTCTTCACAGGAGAATAAAACCAGGAGGCTAAATACAAATGCTATTATTTTTCTCATCAGAACCTAAAATTATAATTGAGTGATGGCACAAAATTGTAAAAATAGAGCTGGCTTGGAATAAGCACCGGGAGTTCATAATAATTACCCGGGACCAGCAGCGTTTCATTTGGATTTTCTATTTTATTGAAATTGACGGCAATTGGATTATGTCTGCCATACAGATTATAGACAGAAACAGAAAGATCATGCTTGAATTTGCCACCAATCTTGCTCATATTCAGGCCTATACTTACATCCAGCCTGTGGTAAGGGGGCAGGCGATCATTATTTTTTTCTGTATAGATTGGAACGGAATGCCCCTGGTAATAAAAAAATGAACTTGGAGTTGTATAGGCAGCCCCTGAAGTTAAGGTCCACATGGCTGCCAGGGTCCATCTTTTACCTGCCAGGTAAGAAAGAAATGAGCTAAGTTCATGAGGCCGGTCATAAAATGCAGGGAAGGATTCATTCTGATAAATTTCAGGAAATTGTTTTGTAGTTTTTGAAAAAGAGTAGCATAAACTTCCTGTAAGTTTACCTGTTTCTTTTTCAATAAGAAATTCAATACCATAAGACGAGGCTTCACCAAATCTGAGTTC
>JAYEGO010000068.1:0-5408 GCA_034659155.1 Bacteroidota bacterium
AAAGTGATCATTGGGAATACGAATTGCCGCCCAGGACTTTCCTCCTCCTGTTTCCATATACCAAATTTCATTTGAATCAGCTACACCAACTCCGCTTGGATATTTAATTCCAAATTCAGTGTATAGCTCCCCCATTAATTGAATACATTCTCTGGCTGTTTTCGAATGTTGAAGTGCCAGGTAACGAACTCCACCACCAAGACCGTTTTTCAACAATGGATCTAATAGCTTTACTTTAGAATTTCGATCAGCTTTGAGGGAAAGACCTCCAGCAATTGCAACTCCACGTTCATTTACAGCAACGGCATCTCCTTCTGCAAAGCCCTTATTTGTTTGAAGAATAAGCATTTTATAGGCTTGCAGATCCAAAGACTTATTTCCAGGTAAAAGATTAATTTTTTCAGTTCCCGAAACCAATTTAAGCATAGACGCCTCTACACCGGAAAGTTCATTGTTATGGGCGAGCAAAACCTCTCCACTTACACTACACTCTTTGCCTGCCATAAGAAGAAAACACTCTTGTGTTTGAGCCTGTAATTCAGTAATAATGCAGACCAGTAAAAAAAACAGTACGACTTGCCCTTTGAAAATGATCATAAAAACGAAATAAAATGTGATTCACAAGATAAGAACTAATCCCGATAACTTGTCCCGACTTTTCGGGAGCGTAGCGGGATTAATCAAAGGAAAAACTACGTTAGCTTAAGGTGTACACCTACCTGCTATGTTTTTGGCAACTTTTTAAAAAAGCCTTCCTACCCATTTCAATCATTTTATCAGACTTATGAAATTCAAAAGTACGACAGGAAGACCTGGGAATACTAACCAGTATTTCCGGATTATGAATACGTATGGTGAGTTCGGTTAATTTCTCCTGCATCAGGTTGATAGAATTATTTAGAATATCATAATAACTCAACTTATTTTGTTTTACCCTGAATTCTTTTTGAGAAACACCTAACCTTGTTTTAATTTTGTTCAGGATTTGTTGATATTGAGCAGGTTCATTTTTAATAACAGGAAGCTTAGCCTGGCTTTCTGAAAAGGAAGAATTTAAATCTACAACCACAAGGATATCATCTTTTTCTCTATGCACATGATCGATAGGTATTGGATTAACAATACCCCCATCTACCAGATCAAGATCATTTATTCTACCCGGTAAAACTACTCCAGGAATTGCAACAGAAGCCCTCATGGCTTTATATAAAGATCCCTTTTTAAATACCTTCTCTTTCCTGTTTCTGGGATCTGCAGCCAGGGCTGCATATGGAATATCCATATCTTCAATATTTATGTCCGGAATTATCTTTTTTAATTCTTCAAAAACTTTTTCTCCCTTAATAAAACCTTGAGTACTGATACTAAAATCCATGAGCTTATATACATCAAGCTTTTGAAGCCCCTTCATCCATTTTGTATAAGCGTCAAGATATCCTGCAGCATAAATTCCACCAACTACTGCACCAATAGAGGATCCGGCAACAGAACTGATTTCAAAGCCCCGTTTTTCAAGCTCCTCAATAACACCAATATGTGCCATTCCCCTTGCTCCACCACTTGAAAGAACCAATGCTACCTTTTGTTTCATTAAAAAAACATTAAGAATGTTCGCTTAAAACGGTCATAATTATTATGTGAAAATAATGAATTGCTTCTGTATAATACAGCAAACGATTCAAAAACCCACAATTCTCCAGTTAATAACTTTTGTCTAACCGGATAATACGCTGTACATTTACCATAATACGGATATTGTCAGCAGACGATATGTTATGTTTTATGAAATTATTACCAACCAAAGCAACAGGGTATTTAAGTAAATCACGAAAAGAGATAATCAAATGAACACTACAGCTATCTTGTCCGATTTCAAACATCTTTCCATATTTTACATTCAAATTAAATGTTTTTTCCGGAAAGTTCATTAGTAATCAACAGTAGCCCAATTATTAATACCAGGAGGTAAACTATGTCGCATATACAACAATTAGACAAAATTGCGATTAATGTTAAATCGCATCGTTTATTAAAAAAATTACTTAAAGAAAATCCCAAGTTAGGTGAAATTATGAGTAATTCACGTAACGAAACAGAAGCTCTGATAGGAGTTAAAAATTGGGTTTTTGAAGACCTTAAAACAAAACCCGAACTTTTCAACTATTACCATAACACCACCAGCGGCCATTCTAATTTCGAAAAATTAGAATGGCACGATTATGCAGTCATACGTATTTTAGATTATATCGACAATGCCGGACGTGAATTTCCGGACCTTAACTTACGTGGTGAAATTGCTGTTAGTAATCCAATAAAAATGATTTGGCTTGCCGTTAATTTCGGAACAGGTGGTGCAAAGCCGTTTTTCTTTAAAGATATGCTTGAATTGTTCAGGCAATACCGGGGTGAGCAACAACAAGAAATGCCTTCACACAAAACAATTGAAGAATGGATGCAAAGATTCCTTCCAGGACTCGACCCCCGTATCGTAAAACTAAGAGAGGAAAATCGCGATAGGATCATAAAAATTATTATCAAACAAATCGAAAACGGTGAGGTGAAAAGCAAGCGCTTTAACTTCAAGGAAGGTATATCCCAGGAGCAAAAACATTTAAAAATGCTTGAATGGTGGAAAGACTACCGCTTTCATTTGAAGTTTGCCGTGCGCAACCCCGACCTGCTTAACCAGATGCTTGGCAATTCCCTTGATCCCGACACCATGAAAATTCTCTTTGAAGCCAAAAAAGCGGGCATTCCATTTTTCGTCAATCCTTACTACCTGTCACTCTTACATGTACGCGTACCATATTTTGCAATTGGTGCCGATTTAGCAATTCGTGACTACATTATTTACCGCCAACAACTGGTTGATGAATTTGGACATATTGTTGCGTGGGAAAAAGAAGATATTATTAAACCAGGAGAACCCAATGCTGCCGGATGGTTACTTCCCTCGCAACATAATGTGCATCGGCGTTACCCCGAAGTTGCCATATTGATTCCCGACACCGCTGGACGTGCCTGTGCCGGTTTGTGTACTTCCTGCCAGCGCATGTTCGATTTTCAAAATGGACACCTCAATTTTGATCTTAACAAATTACGACCCAAAGAGACCTGGGACGAAAAACTACAGCGTCTGATGGAATATTTTGAAAACGACGCGCAACTGCGGGATATTCTCATTACTGGTGGAGATGCTTTGATGAGTTCAGACCAATCATTGCTAAAAATATTTAATGCTATCTACGAAATGGCAAAGCGAAAAAAAGCAGCTAATGAAAAACGCAAAGACGGAAAAAAATATGCCGAAATAGTTCGTGTTCGGCTCGGAACACGCTTACCAGTATATTTGCCACAACGCATTACCCCTGAATTGACTAAAATACTTGGAGAATTCAAAGCAAGAGCATCTGAAATTGGCATTAAACAATTTGTAATTCAAACCCATTTTGAATCACCACTGGAAATAACGCCCGAAGCCCAACAAGGTATTAAAAAACTACTTTCTGCAGGATGGACCGTCACCAACCAGTTGGTTTTTACAACAGCAGCTTCACGACGAGGACACACTGCTAAACTGCGACAAGTACTAAATGATGTGGGGGTACTCAATTATTACACTTTTACGGTAAAGGGTTATATGGAAAACAACTATAACTTCGTTGTAAATGCACGCTCTTTACAGGAGCAAATAGAAGAAAAAACAATTGGTAAAATTCCTGAAAAGTACCTTGATACAATCCGCAACTTTCCGCTCGAAGCCGAAAACATGGTGGAGAACATTGATCAATTGCGACAAAATGAAAATCTCCCCTTTTTAGCAACAGACCGCAATGTATTGAACTTGCCAGGTGTTGGAAAGAGCATGACTTTTCGGGTTATTGGAATTACACGATATGGAAGGAGAATTTTGGAATTTGACCATGACCAAACACGTAAACATAGCCCAATTATCAATAAAATAGGAAAAATAGTCATAATTGAGTCAAAGTCTATTAGCGAATATTTAGACCAATTGGAAGAAATGGGAGAAGATATAGAGGAATACAAAAGCCTGTATGGTTACTCAATTGGCGAAACAGAATTTCGTGCACCAGTGTACGAATACACAGATTATGATTTTAAACTGACAAAAGAAATGACAAACCTGGAAGTATTGTAGGGTCATAAAACATGTAATTGAGAGTATAAAAATATTCGGGAGAATATGATATTAAAAAACCAATACAAATGAAAAACCTGTATCAAGTACAAGTTTGTATTTCCATCGTAATATTTTTGATATCACAGGGAAATGCTTTATGCATAAACAATATAAGCAGCTCATCGGGATTATCATTCATTCGTAAAAATGAACCAAAGGAAGCTGCATTTTCTATCCTGGTACCTAAAGGATGGCAAATGGAAGGTGGAATTTTCCGCCTTGATGCAAGTCGAGCAGGTGGGCCGCTAAATGCCATTGAAGCAAAATGCGATCTGACACTAAAAAGCGATAAGAAAGGAACTATTTCATTTCGAATTTTGCCAGACATTGTCTATGCTCACCCGGGGATAGGAGGCGGGTTTTTTCCCGTGGGTGGCAACTACCAGGGAGCAGAAATTCGACAAATTGTTGATGCCCCAAGCTTTTTCTTCAACAAACAGATTATAAGTTAACACCGGTTAGAAAACGAAAAAATGAATAAACTATAAGCAAAAAAGCATGGTATGCATAAGGAGCTGTATAATCGGACCCGTTTAAGTTAAGATAAGCTAGCAGTCTACAGCCTACAGTCTACAGTCTACAGTCTACAGTCTGCAGTCTACAGTCTGCAGTCTACAAATAAGCAGACGATAATCAAATAATTATAACGCAATGGCAACTGGATTTAGAAACTTAATTGTATATAAAAAAGCATTTGCTCTTGCAATGGAAATTTATCACCTTAGCAAGAAATTTCCTAAAGATGAACTTTACTCTTTGACCACTCAGATAAGAAAATCTTCAAGATCTGTTTGTTCAAATATTGGTGAAGGATATCGTAAACGTCAATATAAAGCCCATTTCGTAAGCAAGATTTCTGATTCAGATATGGAAAATACCGAAATCCAGGTTTGGCTTGATTTTGCACTTGACTGTGAATATATACCAAAAGAAATTTTTAATGATTTCAATGAACGATCTGAAGAAATTGGACGATTACTTAATCACATGATTCAAAACCCGGAAAAGTATAAATAGTTCAGCCTACAGTATACAGTTAGCAGTCTTCAGATTGCCGACTGCCGACTGAGTATTGCCGACTGCCGACTGAGTATTGCCGACTGCCGACTGAGTATTGCCGACTGCCGACTGAGTATTGCCGACTGCCGACTGAGTATTGCCGACTGAAGACTGAGTATTGCTGACTGAAGACTGAGTATTGCCG
>JAYEGO010000069.1:0-5389 GCA_034659155.1 Bacteroidota bacterium
AAGCTGACCAAAGGAGAGAGAAGCACCCAGCAGAAACAAACCTAAAAAAGTAATACTCCTTTTCATATGTTTATAATTTTTGTTTATTCGAAACCCGAAATTATAAATCCTTCCGTAATGTTAATTCTTTCAGGCTTTGAGTTTTTGGGCAATAGAACGGTTAAAAAACAGTAGCAGGGCCAGAATAACAAACCACTGCAAGACACAGGTCATTACACTAAATGCATTAAATGGGTTGTACCATTGTTGGGGGGCAAAAACCGTTGCCGATTGAAATAACCACCATATCAAAAGAATGGCTGCTCCTACCGGAATCACATATCTAATTTCTGTGGACCACCATTTCCCGAGCTTCCAGTCTCCTTTTATTGAATTCAGGTCATCAATAATAAGGCTTATTCCATATTTTATAACAGCAAAGGCTATAAAGGCTCCTGAAATCATCAGGGCAATTCCCCAAACATAGTCTTGGTTACTTAACAGGTTTAGGTTTCTTGCTGAGGGAATACCCAGGAGATATACTACCGCAATTACTAACAAGATGGCTTTTTTCCGTTTCATTCCCATATCAATAAAAACCCGTGTAGAAAGTTCAAGCATTGCAATAATCGATGAAAATCCTGCGAAACTCAAACCCAGGAAAAAAAGAATTGCGAGGATAGACCCCATAGGCATTTTTGCAAATAACTGAGGCATCCAAATAAAAGTCAGTCCTGTAGAAGCAGGCCCACTGGTTTTCATTATCTCAAGTGTCTGTGCATTAGTCATACCCATTCCCGACTGCAGAACTGAAAAAACCGTTCCAAAAATCATTACGGCTGCAACAATGGAAACGACATTGTTCCCGATCCCTGTTATGAAAGCATTTTTTACACTTCTATGCTTTACCTTCATATAAGCTGCATATGTTAGGAATAAACCCCATCCTGCCCCTGTATCCCAGGCATTTTGGGTAAGAGCAGCCAACCAGATACGGGGGTATTTTAATTGATCCCATCCCGGTGTAAAAAGATATTTAATACCTTCAAAAGAACCAGGCAGGGTTACTGCCCGAATCACAGATATGAGAACAATCAGTAATAAGGCCGGAATCAGAATTTTATTGACCTGTTCAATAGACTTAATTCCTTTCCATATCACCAAAGCACCAATTACTACAGCAAGTAAGTGAAACAGCAATGGCCAATTGCTATTCTGAAAATTATCCCAAATAGCTGTTGAGTCAACTGTGGTAAGCGGCAAGGGATGAATAAGAGTATAATAAAAATAGTAGATACACCAACCAACCACTACTGTATAGAAAAAAGCAATGGCTGTTGACACAAATGCCACAAAAGCACCCATCCAGGCAAACTTTTTTCCAATAGCTTTAACAAATACACCTACTGTACCAGCTCTGAATTTGCGTCCCAGGGCATATTCAGCAATAATAAGTGGTATGCTCCATAAAAAAAGAAAAATTAACCAGGCAAACAGAAACGCACCTGCCCCTTCATCTCCCCCATTCTGGGCAGCAATCCTTGGGAAACGCCAGATGTTTCCCGTCCCAACAGCAACTCCAAGAGCGCTAATTATTAATCCAAAACGAGATGAAAATCGTTGATTAACTGATTGATCTAAATTATTATTCATATCAGATTAATGCTATAATGATCTTTTAATAGAAATAAAAGTAATTAAAAAAAGCACAAAATCTTTTTACCTTTGCGGAACATGTCGGTTGAAATTCAACATATCACCAAGCTTTTTGGAAAACAAAAGGCCCTGAATGATATCTCTTTTAATATAGGTACTGGAGAAGTTGTTGGCCTGCTTGGCCCAAATGGAGCAGGAAAGTCTACCTTGATGAAAATCATTACCGGATATCTTTCACCCACATCAGGAAACGTCATCATCAATGGGATAAACACCCAAAAAGACCCTGTTGGCATTAGACAAAATATAGGTTATTTGCCTGAAAACAATCCTCTTTATTCAGAAATGTTCATCAGAGAATTCCTTGAATTTATTGGACGCATTTACAAAATGAAAGGATTACTAAATATCCGTATTGATGAGATCATTAGGCTTACCGGCCTGACACCTGAACAAAATAAAAAGATCAATACACTTTCAAAAGGATATCGTCAACGCGTAGGCCTGGCACAGGCACTTATACACAATCCCGATGTATTAATTCTGGATGAACCAACATCCGGTCTGGACCCTAACCAAATAAGAGACATTAGAGATTTGATCTCTACATCTGGACAAGAAAAAACGGTAATCCTTTCGACTCATATCATGCAGGAAGTTGAAGCTATTTGTGACCGGATTATTATTATAGACAAAGGGCAGCTTGTTGCTGATGAACAGGCTGTAAACATTCAATCTCAAAGTTCAACAGAAAACCAGACGGTTCTTCTTGAATTTGATCGTAGCCCGGAAAAAGAAGTCCTTAAACAAATAACCGGAGTTGGAACAGTTCTACAAATAAAAGAGAACAAATGGCTTTTACAAAGTCAATCTAAAGAAGATATAAGACCATATATTTTTCAATTTGCAGTTGATCAAAAGCTTACTGTTCTTTCACTTGCCGAACAGGAAAAAAGTCTGGAAGATATCTTTCAGGAGCTAACTCAAACAAAATAAACAGGGTCTTTCTTTTGGAATCTACATACAAATTTAGTTCATTTGTGCACAAATCATTGGTGGAGGGATTTGGCTGATTGCAACCACCGAAAAAAAATGCTAAAACAGATTTCTTTTTCAACTTTCAGCCTTGTTTTCCTTTCATATTTATATTAATTAAAAAACTATTGATATGTCATATCTATTTACATCTGAATCTGTTTCTGAGGGACATCCAGATAAAGTTGCCGATCAGATATCAGATGCTTTGCTGGATGAATTTTTAAGATTCGATCAAGATTCAAAAGTGGCCTGTGAAACCATGGTAACCACTGGATTAGTAGTTTGTAGCGGAGAAGTAAGAACCGAAGGATATGTAGATATTCAAAAAATTGTAAGACGTGTCATTAAAGATATAGGATATACCAGAGCTGAATACAAATTTGATGCCGGTTCCTGTGGAATTATTTCCACAATTCATGGTCAGAGTGAAGATATAAACCAGGGAGTAAGTAGGGAAGTTAATGAAGACCAGGGTGCAGGTGACCAGGGAATAATGTTTGGTTATGCAAATAAGGATATGGATAATGGAATGCCTCTTCCATTGGAACTAAGCCACATTATTCTCCAGGAATTGGCGGAAATCAGAAAAGAAGGCAAGGAAATGCCTTACTTACGGCCGGATTCCAAATCCCAGGTTACTATTAAATATGACGACCAACATAATCCGGTTGCAATTGACACCATAGTTGTTTCAACACAGCATGATGAATTTGTTCTTCCTGAAAACAATTCCAGGGAAGCCAAATTAAAAGCTCAAAAAGCGATGCAATCCACCATTAAAAATGACCTCATGAAGATTCTGATGCCCAGAGTTGAAAAGAGGGTGCCTGGTCGTATTGTAGAACTAATTAACGGATACAATCTTCTTGTTAATCCAACCGGGAATTTTGTAATTGGCGGCCCCCACGGAGATACAGGTTTAACTGGTCGGAAAATCGTTGTGGATACTTATGGAGGTAAGGCTCCGCATGGAGGTGGCGCTTTTTCGGGTAAAGATTCATCAAAAGTTGATCGTTCAGCAGCATATGCAGCAAGACATATTGCCAATAACCTGGTAGCTGCAGGGATAGCTGATGAAGTATTGGTACAATTGGCTTATGCTATTGGTGTGGCAGAGCCTGTTGGTATTTATATAAACACTTTTGGTTCATGTAAATTAAGCAAACCTACAAAACAATTAAGCTGCGATGGAGAGATTGCTGATAAAGTAAAAATGATTTTTGACTTGAGGCCCTATTCTATTATAAAAAGGTTTGGTTTGAAAAATCCAATCTTTGAAAAAACAGCCACTTATGGGCATTTTGGAAGAACACCATATTCTGAAGAGGTTGAGGTTTATTATAACGGTTCTGGTATTCGCTCAAAGCTTGTAAATGGGGAAACTAAATACTATAAGAAGGTTGATTTTTTCCTGTGGGAGAAACTTGACTATATAGATGAGATCAAAAAAGCTTTTGGGATTTAAACCTTAAATGAATTAAAAAAAGCGATATATTGCTTTGTGACTTTTTCCCAGTTGTATTCCTTTTGTATTTTTAAGTGATTCCTTTTTGAAAATTTCTTTTTATAATCCATGTGCCTATTTATAGAAGAAAAAAAGTCTGCAAGCATTGTAACATCACTGAAAAAAATGGCATTCTTTCCCAATACATTTCTGTTGTAAATGTTGTCATGGGCAAAAATAAAACATGACATAGCCATAGCTTCGAGCAAGGATGGATTTGTTCCTCCTACTGAATGGCCATGAATATAGGCTTTGCAGTTTCTTCTTAATGAATCAAGGATATTTTTATCAAATATTGATCCCAGGAAAGAAATGTTCTGAAATCTAGCATATTTCTTGAGTAAGAAGTTTCCGTGTTTTGTACCAGTATCCCCAACAATTACCATCAAATGATCTTGTTTTGAGTTCAACCATGCCTGCAAAATTATTTCTATGTGATTTTCCGGTTCAAGCCTGGAAATCACCAGGAAATATTCCTTCTTTTTATCAAGAAATTCGAAGTCTTCAGATTTTTTTCTTCCCTCCTCGGTCTGGTTGGCAACAATATTTGCCCCATAAGGAATATATTTAGTTTTTACTTCGTATTTGGTAAGAAAATATTTCAAAATTTCTGGATGATCAACAATTTGTCCATCTGCCCACCGAATGGCAAGTTTTTCATTCCATTTTAAAAAAATACGTGCTATCCATCCCCATTTTTCTCTCTGCCACTCCATACCATCCATATGAATAATTACAGGAACTTTTTCTGGATTTTTAAGAACTCGCAAAAACAAGGCGGATGAATAACCACAACTGAATAGTATATCTGGATTTAGTTTTAATGCTGCTTTTAAACAAAAGTAATCATATAATAATGTGGAAAGGGCAGGTATAAACTGTAAATTTTCTTTTTGCCTTATTATCTTAACCCCATTAAATTCGGCTTCAGCATAAGAATGGTCCCGGGGATTAAAAACAATTACCTCATGCCCATTTTTTACCAGACTTGTTCCCAGCTCTTCGGCAAACTGTTCAAACCCACCATAACGATTGGGAATCCCCCGTGTTCCAATAATTGCTATCTTCAAAACAATAGTTAAATATTAATCAAAGTTAAATATTCACATCTGAAAGTTAAGTTTAATTATTCATCCAAAAAAAAAGTAATTTCTCCATTACTTACAAGTCCCATAGCAATACCAGCAGTAAGTGCTGTAGTATCTACATCAG
>JAYEGO010000070.1:0-5374 GCA_034659155.1 Bacteroidota bacterium
GTAAATCTCCCTGATCTTTTTCAATAAGTTCTGCATGGTTATACTTATTTACGGTTTGGGAAAGAACTTTTCTTAAAGCTGGAATTTTTTGCGAAAGTTCAAAGTCAGCCTCACTTTCATTTTTTTCAAACTCATAAAAGTAGCTTTCAAACTCATTGTCTTTAAATTGATGTACCATCAATGCCTCATAAGTCCATCTGGTAGCCATTGTCTCAGCAATTAATGGAACATGTTTTACACTACCTATATTACGGTTCAGTTTATCAAAGCTGAACATAGCACCACTTAAAACCATCATTGGTATAATCAGTAATGGAATAATGATGTAAATGGTTATTGCAGAATTAAATGAGGCTGAAATGTTAAGTCCAAGTAAATTCGCAAAGGCAGCGGTACTGAATAGGGCCATCCAGTAAAAAAAGTTCATGCCTTTTATTTCTAGTATAGAATTGCCAACCACAACAAATAAATAAGATTGAAGGGCTGAGATCAATAATAAAATCAGGACTTTTGCCAGTAAATAGCTATGTTTATTAAGATTCAGGAAGTGCTCTCTTTTTAATATTTTCTTATCTCTGAAAATCTCTTCAGCACTCAATGTAAGAGCCAAAAAGAGAGCCACAATAAGACTCATGAAAATATAGATTGGAATATTATCATTCTCTCGAAATATGTAGTTGTCTGATTCAGGATCGGCTATATAATGAATTATGTAGGATAGGATGAAACCCAGAACTGGCGCTTCCAGGAGGTTTAGTGCTACATATTGTTTGTTAGCTAATTTCGATAAAACATCGCGTATCCAAAATATTTTGAATTGTTTAAATTTACCGGGAACATTCAAAGCAGATGGCGGTGCCGATTCTGGGGGGGGTATTTTTTTTGGCTTATGCAATTCTAAAAAATGTGCCTCCCACTTTTCGGGGCTTATCTTCCTTTTTTTTGTATATCTCCCATATTCATCAACTTCTTTTTTTTCTACAATATTGAAGATTAATTCCTGATTTGTATTCCCACATAGTGAACATTCACCAATTTCACTATTGATCTGGTCATCCAATTTCTTGAAATGGATTATAGATTCCACAGGATTACCATAGTAAATTCTAACCCCTCCCTCATCTAAGAGAAGGATTTTATCAAACATCTTAAAAAGATCGGAAGATGGTTGATGAATAACTACAAAAACCAGTTTTCCTTTTATAGAAAGTTCCCGCAATAAGTCCAGTACATTTTCTGAATCTCTGGAAGATAATCCCGAGGTGGGCTCATCAACAAACAAAACAGCAGGCTCGCGAATAAGTTCAAGGGCAATATTTAATCTTTTTCTCTGACCTCCGCTTATGATCTTTTTTTGAGGAGATCCTACCTTTAAATCCATTTTCTCTTCTAAACCAAGGTTATTCAGCACCTTATTGACCATGTTTCTGAGCTCATGATCAGTTTTGTTCCCAAAGCAGAGTTTGGCATTATAAAATAAATTTTGATAAACTGTAAGTTCCTCAATAAGAAGATCATCTTGTGGAATGTACCCTATTGTTCCTATTATATTTTGGTCTGCTGAATGCAAATTTAGCCCATTGATAAGTACTTCTCCCTCTGAGGGATTCTCAATTCCACATAAAACATTCAACAAGGTGGTTTTGCCAGATCCACTTGCGCCCATGATTCCAACAAGCCTTCCCTGTGTTTCAGAAAAAGATAAATTTTTAAGTCCGAATACTTTATTTGAGAACTGATAGCTTATATTTATTGCCTCAAACAGAATTTTATCATGCTCTCCCTTTTTTCTGAACCTTGATACAATATCACTGTAGTAAATGGGTTTTCCCGATTGTAATCTTAAGCTAGCCCCACTGGCGAATATGTATATTCTTCCCGTTTGAGTGCTTAAACCATTAAGAAAAACTTCGGTATTATGAATATGTTTAAGGAAAAACACATCCACACTTTCAAGCCATAGGATACTTAAAATATTTTCATTAGCAGTTCCCAGGGAATGATCGTGCATGAAATCTTTTAGGCCAATTTGTAAAACCCCGGATGCTTCCTTTATTTTCTTTTGATCATTCTTTACAAAAACTTCTATAGCACTAAACTCTTCCTTTGAGATATTAAATACTTCGGCAACCGTATAAATAATGGTCATCCTTTCATAGCTATATTTCCTTGCTACATTTACAAGTTCAAATAGCCTGACACACACAATTGCTTTTTGTTTTTGAATTAATGTGCGATTGATTTTTTTACAAATAGCAAAGATTCTAACAGAGTCTTTAACTGAAGTTCGGGATTTCTTAACAAGGGATTTTTTTAATATTTTAAGATCAGCAAAATCCTCAAACAGAAGCATATACTCTTCTACTGAAGATTCACTTAACTGTTGATTAAGGAAATTTCTTACAAATTCAATTTCCTTTTTCTCCACGACTCCACCTTGCTTTACAATCAAAGCAAAAAGTTGCATCAAGGCTTTTAAAATTTCTTCACTCATTTAGTCGATAGAGTTAAATTATTTTAGGGAAAACCAAAAGAATGGAATTAATGAAATTCAATAGAGCACATAATTGGTTGATGATCAGAATTTTCAAAATTAAGATTTATTGTTTTTGAATACCCCGGTACCAGATTAGGAGAACATAGAAAAAAATCCAGGATTGTAGTAGTTGTGGTTTCTTTATCATAAGGCGCAGTATTTGATCGGTTTGTAGGTGTGCCATGATCGTATAGCCAACTCCAATCCTCTGGCAAGAAATCTTCAGAAATAGTTGCCAGAAGGAAATTTTCATAGCCTGATTTTTCATTGAATTGTGAGTCAACAAATCCTGGTGGATTTTGATTCCAATCTCCACCAACCAATATATAGTTTCCTTTATCATACTCAACCAACAAGAAGTTTTTCAGGTACTCCATTTCGTGTTTTTTCAAGGCGCCTCCATCAAATGCCGAGTTGTGTGTATTAATAATAAGCAGGGACTTTTTATTGGAGAGAGCAAATCGCTGAACCATAAAACAACGATCGAGCATAAAAAGCTTTTTAGGCCATGAATAGCTGCCAGGGAAATCCATGCGTTCTACAAGAAAAGGCTCAAACCTGCTGATAGATAGTAAGCCAGAAAGGACTTTCCCCATTGGCTCAGAAGGAGGAACGGGAACAAAAAAGGATTTATAATTTGCAGCAAAAAACGAATGCTGGTATTTAATTAAATTTGCTAATTCCTCTGATTGGTTAATGTGATAAGTCCTTTTGGAGGAAATATCAACTTCCTGAAGTAGAAATAATTCAACGGAGTCATTCAAGACAAGCAATTTCCCAATGGCTTCTAAATTTTTTGCAGTGTTTTCTTTGGTAGCTCTTACTTTTTCACCCCCGTCAAAAAAAAAGTCCATCTCTGCACCCAGACCGCAGTATCCAATATTCCAGCTGAAGACATTTAAGTAAGTATCCACTGAGATTGTATCAGGGAAAGAAGACTCAAATACAATTTCTCTTTCTTCAGGATCATAATCACTTAATGTAGAGGCAACAAGAAACACTCCAAACAACACTACCAATAGTAGTATGAAATAAAGGAAATACTTCAGAATTTTCATTATTATGATTTTTTTATTTAAAATTAAGTAAATTAACCCAAATTATTCATGCTTCTGGCACGAAAATGATTTATCTTTATCTTTGATCAGCATATTATACTATTGAATTTAAACAGATGAAATTTGGAGTTGTTGTTTTTCCGGGATCCAATTGTGATCATGATACGGTTTATACACTTGGGAAAATTCTTGACCAGGAAGTTGTTGAATTGTGGCATAAAAGTGAAGATTTACAGGAAGTAGATGCAATTGTCCTTCCTGGCGGCTTTTCTTATGGTGATTATCTTCGTTCTGGTGCAATTGCGAGGTTTTCTCCAATTATGAAGAAAGTGGTAAAATTTGCAAAAAGGGGTGGTGTAGTTATAGGGATCTGTAATGGATTTCAAATTCTCTGTGAAGCCAGGTTATTGCCAGGGGCTTTGCTACACAACACCAATCAGAAATTTATTTGTAAGAACATCCATCTTTTACCAGATAATAATGATTCGGCTATAAATTCTATTCTGGACAAGAACAAACCTCTGAAAATCCCTGTTGCTCACGCTGAGGGTAGGTATTTTGCTTCAGAATCTGATTTGTCTAAAATGAGACAAAACGGACAAATTCTTTTTCGTTATTGCAATCAGGAAGGCGAGGTCTCAAAAGAACATAATCCGAATGGATCAGTAGAGAATATTGCCGGAGTTTGCAATGAATCAAAAAATGTATTTGGGATGATGCCTCATCCTGAAAGGGCTGCAGATGACGAGTTAGGTAATACAGATGGTCGCCTCATACTTGAGTCAATTATCAAAACTTTTGAGGAAAAACGAGTGAGTGCTTTTAATTAGTTCGTTTCAAATTCTTTATCTCACCGCGGTTTTAGGGTTTTTTCGTAACTTTACTTAAGATGAAGCTAAAATATTAGCTCCATCCCCCCTTAACTAGCTTGTAATGTTTAAGAAAAAATTCTACATCTTAAATAGTCTTACTTTAGCTGTCTTTTTGGTGTTATTATCAGCTTTCTTCAGAGGGAGCATTCATTTCCCCGGAGAAGATAAATTTGTTAGTGATAATAAAGTAGATATCATTCATTATACCCTCAATTTAAATCTAATTGATTTTGCTTCTTCCCAAATCTCAGGGATTGCAGACTTGCAGGTCATGATACTGGAAGAAAATCTGTCTGAGATCTGCCTGGATCTTCTATCCCTTAAAGTAGATTCGATTTGGATTGATGAGGCCTCTGTGGAGAAATTTATATATGATGGAAAGAAGATAACTATCCCTTTTAAGGAGTTGCAAGAAAAAGGGAACACCCTTTTGATTACTGTTTTTTATCACGGGAAGCCTGTTAAAGATCCAAAATGGGGAGGGTTCTATATTGGTAAAAATTATGCATTCAATATGGGAGTAGGAATGGGTTTTGTACCACATCCATTGGGAAGGGTTTGGTACCCCTGTATTGATAGTTTCACAGATAGGGCAACTTACGATTATTTTATCACCGTTTCCAATCCAAATAGTACAGCATGTCCTGGCAAATTAATAGAGACGTTTGATAATGGCGATAGTACAACTACCTATCATTGGATGATGAACGGAAGTATACCAACCTACCTTTCTTCTGTTTCAGTTGCAAATTATATCTGTATTTCAGAAACACTTAATGGATTATTGGGGGAGATCCCTGCCAAAGTATTTGTGCTTCAGAAAGACAGTATAAATGCAGTTGATGGATTCAAGGATCTAAGTAAATGGCTTACTTGTTTTGAGAGCCTGTTTGGCCCTTATCTTTGGG
>JAYEGO010000071.1:0-5368 GCA_034659155.1 Bacteroidota bacterium
CGGCATGTCTTTCAACCTTAAGGAAAGCACTCAGGCAATAGTGGGTGTCGACACGATAACAATTCCATATGCAGGCGATTCCACCCTGACTACGAACTGGTTTGACCTGCTTACAAGATTGGCCCCAGTTGCTAATTTTGAGCTTAACGTTGCCGGCGGCAATGAAAAGACGCATTATTTGCTGGGCGGAAGTATTATGCAGCAGGAAGGTACAGTAATAGGTTCCTCTTACGACCGGCAGACCCTGCGTTTTAAAATTGATACCAGGGCCAAGGAGTGGCTGGAGCTCGGATATAACGGCAATATTTCCAGGAATTCCAGGACCAGCGTTACTGAAAGAAGCCAGTATTACGGCATTGTATTAAATAGCCTACGGACAGATCCGCTGACGCCTTCTTATAATGATTCCCTCGGACGTTATTATGAGCCTGCATACCAGGATATTGGCAACCCGGTGGCCAATGTTGAGTATGATAATTACAGAAACAGGTATTATCGTTCGGTAAATAACGCCTTTGCAAAGATCACCTTCCTTGATCATTTTAGTTTCAGGTCCAGCTTTGGTTTTGACATGATCTTTTCCACCTCTGATGATTACTATCCGGAGCGATATTTCCTGGGAGCTACTAAAAACAACCGTGCATACAACACCCTATATAAATATAATAGTCAGGTACAGTCCTGGTTGAATGAAAATATTCTTACCTACTCGAGGGAGATTAATGATCATAGCTTTACGGCAATGGCCGGTTTCACAATGCAGGAGACAACAGCATCCTGGACAACAATGGAGAAGGACAGCCTGGCAAAGGATATTGAGATTCTCAGGTATTTCGATGCGGCAACAGGGGAGGCTCGTGTCAATGGAAGTTCATCTTCCAATGCAATGATATCATACCTTGGGAGGCTTAACTATAACTACAAGGGCAAATACTTATTGACAACCTCAGTCAGGATTGATGGCTCCTCTCGTTTTGGTTCAAACAACCGCTACGGGGTCTTTCCGTCGGTATCCCTGGGATGGAATATTTTAAGGGAAGGATTTATGGAATCGATGCCTCTGTTTTCGATGCTGAAGTTCAGGGCTGGTTGGGGACAGATAGGAAATGACAGGATAGGTAACTATAGCTATTCTGCCGGGGTCAACTTCGACCCTTCTAACAGTTATATTTTGGGTGGCCCCAACTCTGCGCAATACCAGGTATATGGAGCCTCTCCTAACAATTTTGGGAATCCCTACCTCAAGTGGGAGACGGTGGAATCGACCAATTTCGGTGTAGATTTCGGAATCTTTGACAACAGGGTTTCAGGAAGCATGGAGTATTATATTAAGAATACAAAGGACATGCTGGTTAGGGAGCCCGTTCCACTATACGTGGGATTTTCCTCTAATCCCTACGCAAACATAGGGGAGATGCAGAACAAGGGCTTTGAAATTTCCCTTACTTACAAGGAGAGTATAGGAGAATTTAATTATGATTTCACTCTGAACGCTGCCTTTAATAAAAATGAGCTGGTTACCCTTGGCAAGGGAC
The DNA here is from genome assembly GCA_034659155.1 of Bacteroidota bacterium. Classification (GTDB taxonomy): domain Bacteria; phylum Bacteroidota; class Bacteroidia; order Bacteroidales; family VadinHA17; genus JAYEGO01. Next base: position 1,536 of record JAYEGO010000071.1, read on the forward strand.
AGCCGATCACGGCAGGTTCATTGTTGGGACAATCCATATGTAAAAATGATGTGGGACATTCAATAGGCTCTTTCTACGGTTATGTTACCGACGGGATCTTTCAGAATGATGAGGAAGTTTTGGCAGGGGCACAATCAGGTGCACGACCAGGGGATATAAGGTACCTTGACCTTAATGGTGATGGCAGCATTGACGATAATGACAGGGCATATATAGGAAACCCTCAACCCAAGGTCTTCTACGGCATGAACTTCAATGCCAGTTATAAGGGTTTCGACCTTTACCTGTTTTTCCAGGGAAGTTATGGTAATGATATTTTCAATGCTACAAACTGGTACATGTGGCATACCTCTTCGGGCTATAACCGTTCAAAAGAGCTGCTCAACAGCTGGGATGGTGAAGGTTCATCAGATAAGTTCCCGGCTCTGAATACAAAGGATCATAAGAACAATGTGATTTCAGACAGGTATGTTGAAGACGGTAGTTACCTTCGTCTTAAGAATTTCCAGATAGGATATTCCCTGCCACAATCATTGATAGGCTCTGCCGGATTAGAACAGCTTAGGGTATATGTGGGTGGCCAGAACCTGCTTACCTTCACAAAATACACCGGGCTTGATCCCGAGATAGGCAACCTGTATTCCGACCTTAGTGCCGGCGTGGACCTTGGGACTTATCCACAGTCAAGGATAATCCAGGTGGGTGTAAAGATCGTTTTTTAACCGGTTAAAAATGAAAATCATGAAAAAGAGAAACAACTATATCATTCTGATAACCCTGGTTTTACTTTTAACCGGGTGTAAGAAAGATTTCCTTGACAGGAATGAACCCGCTGAGATCAGCCTTGAAAACTTCTATGTAGATGCCGAAGATGCTGAAATGGCTATTAATGCATGCTATGCACCGCTTCAGTGGCCTTATTATGTAACCCCATTAATGCTCCCTGACATGATGAGTGAAGATAATGTAAAAGGGAGCTACTATGGTGATAATTCACTTCAATGGAATGAAATGATCGAGTTCCAGGGAATAACCTCAGCTCTTGTGGTGGAATGGAAATGGGATAAGATCTTCATGGTGATATTCAAGAGCAACCTGGTATTAACCAAGGTGCCTTCCATTGACATGGATAAAGTGAGACGCGACCAGATATTGGGTGAGGCATATTTCTTGAGGGCATATGCCTATTTTGAATGTGTGATATCCTGGGGTGGTGTTCCAATTATTACAGAACCCCTGGAGGATTATTATATACCCAAAAATACAGCTGAGGAGGTATGGTTACAGGTAATAAGTGACCTTGAAAAAGCGATTGAGCTTCTTCCAGATAAAAGCCAATGGCCTGCAAGCCAGATAGGCAGGGCAACAAAGGGGGCAGCTATGGCCCTGCTTGGCAAAGCTCAACTTTACAGGGGTGCTTTTCAGGAAGCTGCAACTACTTTCAACAGCCTTATAACATTGGGTGAATACACATTGGCACCTGACTTTGGCGAGGCATTCACTCTTGAAGGAGAGAATGGCAGCGGTTCAATATTTGAACTTCAGTTTGCCGAACTTGGCGAGCATACGGTTTATAATGCTGAGGGTAACTTTATTGTTACATTCCAGAAACCAAGAAATATTAATATGGGATGGGGCTTCAACGAGGCAAGCTTTAAGCTGCTAAATGAGTTTGGTTACTATGCCGTAGATAATGAAAGCCTTGATAAACTTTCAAATTACGGCCTTACCGGTACCGATTTCTTCAGCCTGGCAAATAAAGTCAGTGCCTTATCAGGCAATCAGTACGATTCGTACGAAGAATTTAAGGTAGATCTTGCCGGCGTGTTGTCGGCCAATGAGTTAAACAATAATGAATTTATCATATACCGTTCAATGTTCAAACCCACGGATCCCAGGTTTGAACATAGCTTTATCTTCCTTGATGAAACTATTGATGGTGTCTATGTTGATCCCAACGTCGTTGGTGTAGAACATTATACAGGTATGTACAACAGGAAGGCCTGGGTGGAAATACCCCCGGAGATATGGAGGAAGGCTCCCGTCAATGAAAGGCTTATCCGCCTGAGTGATGTTTACCTTATGTATGCAGAAGCAGCTGCAGAGAACAATAACACTGCTGAAGCCAAAACCTATCTTAATTTGGTTAGACAGAGAGCTTCAAACGGAAGTGCACTTATACTTAATGATTTCCCCAATTACTCTAATGGCTACGGGCTGCCCTATCAAGATACAGAAGAGGATCTTATCAGGGCTATCTATAATGAACGCCGTATGGAGCTTGCCTTTGAGCATTTCAGATTCTGGGACCTGGTGAGAACCGGCCAGGCAGCTGATGTGCTGGCTGAATTCGGTTACGTGGAAGGAACTCATAATATATGGCCTATTCCACAGAAAGATATCGACCGTTCAGGCGGTGTACTTAAACAAAATCCAGGATATTAAAAGCTAGTTTTATGAAAAATTCAATAATAATTTTATTTACTATCCTAGTTACAGCAATTATTAGCTGCAACAAGGAGGATGAACCCTTTGCAGCATTTAAAGCCTCCGCTACCTCTGTGGTGGTGGGAGAGGAGATTACATTCACCATTACCGGAAACGGGGAATTCTGGTCATTCTGGCCGGGAGCAGGGGAAAGCTCAGGGACGAATATTGATGAGGATGTATTTTACCATAGCTACGGAGTTCCGGGTATTTACAACGCAAGAATCGTAGCATCGAATTTCCTTGATGACTATACTGTACTGAGAGATTCAGCCATAATCCAAATCACCGTTACCGATAATGAAGATCACGCTTTCACAAGGTTCTCCAGTTACAGTCTGAGCCTCAGGGCTAATAATTTTGCAGGATTTGAAGATAAGAATCTCAAGATGACTATTGAAGGATATGTTAATGACAATGAAGTGACACTGGAGGTGCCCAATTCTGTTGTCCTGGATGCCCTGAAGGCAAAGTTCTTTATAGCTTCCTCTTCTTCCGCCTATGTCGGAACTGTAATGCAGGTGTCGCGTGTTACTGCAAATGATTTTAATAATCCCGTGGAATACCGTATAGTGGCACTTGACAGTTCGGAAGAGATAAGTACTGTTACCGTAAACAGGCTTGATAAATCGGGCAATTCACAACTAATGTCTTTTGACCTGGGAGGTTTGCCGGCTGGCATAAGTACAACCGTAACGCAGGAAGGCAATGATGTGAAAGTGCTTTTAAGCGACAGCGCAAATCTGAGTGCTCTGAAGGCAGAGTTTGCCATCCAGACTTTTTCCAGGGCTTATATTGGTGCTGTGGAACAGGAATCAGGAAATACCGTGAATGATTTCAGTTCGGTAGTTGTGTATAATATAAAGGCAGAGGATGGAACTGAGTCTGACTACAATATTGATGTATTATCATCCCCTGTTCTGGCACGGTTCTATTTTGGAGAGGGAAATCCATTCGTTGCAGAAGGAATATTCAATGCAACTTTGGATACCGTTTTCGTGGATGTACCGGATGGCTCCGATCTAAGTTCATTGAAAGCTTCTTTCATCACCAGGCCATATGATTGCGTGGTAAAAGTGGGTGCAAATGTCCAGCAATCGGGAGTAACAGCCAATGATTTCTCATCCCCCCTGACCTATATTCTTCTTTCCGGGGATATTGAAAAAGAATTTATTGTTGCTATTCAATAATAATTTATTAATTTAGTGCGACTGATTGCCGGTCAGCTTTTAAGGTTTTTAGATTTTAAAATATTAGTATTGTTTTTTACATATTCACTTTTTATTAACTTAAATTTTTAGCTTATGAAAAATTTTACTCTTTTATGTCTTTAATGCCTTTTTAAG
>JAYEGO010000072.1:0-5358 GCA_034659155.1 Bacteroidota bacterium
GAGGAAATTTGTCGATACCCGCTGGGGTTCATTCCCTGAATGGTATATAGATCATATATGGGATAGTTACCGGAAATATGGCAGGGTTGAAAGAGGGCGTAAGGATTTTCTATACCTGGATGGGTCACGAGAGTTTGATAGAGAGAAGGTATTGGAATTTTTGAACCTTGGATGTTGAAAAAATAAACGAACTTCCAATATCGAACATTCAACTTTGAACTTTCAATAAAACTGAACCAGTATATGCTAACTACCAGGAACCAAGCTCTCAAGTACATGTATGGCCATTGATGTGGAATGAATTTCACTAACCTTTAGCATTAATTTTGAATTTCTTTCTCTGATTCTATATTGTACCGGTTTTTTTTGAATAATAGCGATGACTTTTCCAAAAAATGGGGTTTTATAATAAACAGATTCAGGATTTGAGATAAAATGAAGAATTAATGTTCTGTTTTTCAGGATAATTTTTTCAAAGCCCAGTTCTTTGGCCAGTTTTCGCATAGAAACAATATTCATCAGCTCTGTGGCTGGAGAAGGAATTGGTCCGAACCTGTCCTCAAGGTTTTTCCTGAATGAATCAAGTTCCTGATGATCATCTATGTTATCGAGTGATCTATAAAGCCTTATTCGTTCTCCGATGTTTTCAATATAACTTTCGGGGAGCAATAACTCAAGATCTGTTTCAATATGAACTTCTTTTACAAACATTCCATGTTCAGACAAAAAACTATTATCCATGCCTTTTTCCAGGTCTGCCTTAAATTCAGTTTCTTTGAGCTCGTTCACAGCTTCTTCCAGGATTCTCTGGAAAGTTTCAAGTCCAATTTCTGCAATAAAACCACTTTGTTCGGCTCCAAGCAAATTACCTGCACCCCTGATATCCAAGTCCTGGAGCGCAATATTAAAACCACTACCCAGTTCTGAAAATTCTTCTATGGCTTTCAATCTCCTTCGGGCTTCTGAAGATAATGTATGGAGAGGCGGAGCTAACAAGAAGCAAAAAGCCTTTTTATTGGATCTACCGACACGACCCCTTAATTGATGCAGATCACTCAATCCAAAGTTTTGAGCATTATTTATAAATATGGTATTGGAATTTGGAATATCCAGGCCTGATTCGATTATAGTTGTAGCAATAAGAACATCAAATTCACCACTTATAAAATCCATCATAATGGCTTCCAGCTTCTTTCCTTCCATTTGTCCATGTGCAACTGCTGTAGTCACTTTTGGCAGTAAGCGACCAATTAGTTTTTGGATTTCAAGAATGCTGTCTACCCGGTTGTGAATAAAAAACACCTGTCCTCCCCGGCTAATTTCATACTCTATTCCTTCCTTTATAATATCCTTATTGAAACGGTGAAGCTCAGTAAGAATGGGATGACGATTGGGTGGAGGAGTCCTCATTACAGAAAGGTCACGTGCCCCCATCATAGAAAATTGTAATGTGCGTGGAATTGGAGTTGCTGTTAAGGTAAGTGTATCCACATTAACTTTAAGCTTTCTGATTTTTTCTTTAAGTGCAACTCCAAATTTTTGTTCTTCATCCACTATAAGTAAACCAAGATCTTTAAAATGCACATCCTTACTGGCCAGCCTGTGAGTTCCAATGATAATATCTATTTTTCCATTAGCAACATCATTGACAATAGATTTTTGTTGGGCAGGTGTTTTAAAGCGGCTGATATATTCCACTCTGCATGGGAAATTGTACAAGCGGTTTCTGAATGTGTTATAGTGCTGAAGGGCCAATATGGTAGTTGGAACAAGAAGAGCAACCTGTTTGCTGTCGGCAACTGTTTTGAAAGCAGCTCTTATGGCAATTTCTGTTTTTCCGAAGCCAACATCTCCACAAACCAATCTGTCCATGGGAAATGATGCCTCCATACCTTCCTTTACCGCCCGGGTTGTTTCCAGTTGATCAGGAGTATCTTCAAATATAAATGAGGCTTCAAGTTCTTGTTGCAAGTAGGAGTCAGGGCTGAAACGAAAGCCATGAGTGGCTTTTCTTTTTGCATAAAGAGAGATCAGTTCCCGGGCAATATCCTGAACCTTTTTTCGGGCTCTTTGCTTTAGCTTTTGCCAGGCACCTGATCCAAGCTTATAAATCTTAGGAGGTTCCAGGTCTTTACCTTTGTATTTTGCTATTCTGTGAAGAGAATGAATACTAACATAAAGAGTGTCATTATCCTTATATACAAGTCTTACGGTTTCCTGGGTTTTGCCATTAATTTCTATTTTCTCTAATCCTCCAAAGCGTCCAATTCCATGATCAACATGTACTACATAGTCTCCCGGCATTAAGCCTGTAAGTTCTTTTAATGTTATTGTATGTTTCTTGGAGAAATTTTGTTTGAGTTGATATTTGTGGTAGCGCTCAAATATCTGATGGTCTGTATAACAGCAAATTTTTAATTGATGATCAACAAAACCCTCATGAAAAGTTGTATTCACCGGAATGAATTCTACTTCTTTATTGATATCTGAAAATATTGCCAGCAAGCGTTCCACCTGCTTTTCATTGTCTGAAAAAATGTAATTTATATATCCTGAAGTTTTATTTTCAAGGAGAGTAGTGGCCAGCAATTCAAAGTTTTTGTTAAAAGAAGGCTGGGGAGATATTTGAAATACTATGGTTTCAGAATGTTCAAAAAAGCTTTGTCCTCCGAATTCAAAACTTGTGAATTTCTTTATGCCCTCCAGGAAAATATCACGATCAATAAAGAATCTTCTTTTTTCCTCAATTGATTGTTCGTCTTGGTCTTCAGGTCCGTTGATTTGATTTGAAGCTTCAAGAAGTTTAGTAATTGTATGCAATGAAAGTGAAAGATCATCAATCCATAATTGAAAAGAGGGATCAAGAATCTCAAGGAAAGATAATAATTGAGTTCCTGAAATTTTGGTAATATCAGGGAGGATTGAGATTTTTGAAACAGCCTGAATTGAAAGTTGTGTCTCTGCATCGAAGCTTCTAATTGATTCCACCTCATCCCCAAAGAAATCTATTCTGAAAGGATACTCATTTGAGAATGAAAAAACATCAACAATACTTCCCCGGATTGAATACTCCCCTGGTTCATAAACAAAATCAACTCTTTCAAACTTATATTCTTCAAATATTTCCTCAATGAATGCAATTGAGATTTTTTCACCCTTGCCAAGTTGAAGTGTATTATTTTTTAGTTCACTTTTCTTCAGAACCTTCTCTATCAGTGCTTCAGGATGAGTTACGATAGTGATCTTACGCTTTGAACTTGCTAAAGTATTCAGAACCTCTGTTCTGAGTACAATATTTCCCGAGTCGGGCTGCTGGTATAATAGTGATCTTTTATACGAGGATGGGAAGAAAAATACAGAAGATGGCTTCAGAAGATTTGAAAGGTCATTGTAGAAATATGCAGCGGCTTCCTTATCTTTTAAAATGAACACTTGGGAATGCGTAATGCTGTCTATAAAACTTGAACTGAATATGGCGGTGGATGAGCCATTTAAACCCTTAAGAAAAAAGTTTTTCACCCCCTCACTTATTTTTTTCTCCAGGGTTTTAATATTGGGATGAATATGAGCTTTTTTAAATTCTTTTGTATCTATCATTATATTTTGCCAAAATCTGCTGAAAGATACTATATTATTGCTTCAGCTATTTAGTTGAGGACTAAATAATATTGTCCCGAAAATCTTTCCCGCTTTACGGTAGTAGAAGGGAATGCTGGAATCGCCGTATTATAATACGGCTTTTAATACCTTGATCTAATATTGTAATTTTCTTGCTTTTCATCCCTCCACCTTCTTTGCCCTGTGCCCTGTGCCCTGTGCCCTTCGCCCTATGCCTTGCGCCCTTACAGGAACTCTTCCAATTTTTCAACCAGATTTGCAGATCCAGTATAAAACGGGACTCTTTGGTGCAGGGATTCAGGCAATATATCAAGGACTCTTGTTGTTTTTCCGCTACTGGCTTTTCCACCAGCCTGTTCTGCAATAAAGGCAATAGGATTACATTCGTACAAAAGTCTTAATTTTCCATTTGGGTTACTTTGAGTTTGAGGATAAAGAAAAATACCTCCCTTTAAAAGGTTCCTGTGAAAATCTGCAACCAGTGAGCCAATATACCTGGAGGTATATGGCCTGTTTTCATCTTCCTTTTTTTGCTGGCAATGTTTTAAGAATCTTTTTACACCCTCGGGGAAGGCTAAATAATTACCCTCATTAATTGAATATAATTCCCCCGGAGGTGTTTTGATATCCGGGTGGGACAAACAGAACTCTCCCAGCGAAGGATCAAGAGTAAAACCAATAACCCCGTTGCCTGTAGTGTATACAAGCATTGTGGAAGATCCATAAATGATATAACCCGCTGCAACCTGCCTGGATCCTTTTTGTAGAAAGTCTTTTAGTTCCGGCTTGCTTCCTCTTGGAGTGATTCTCCTGTAAATAGAAAATATAGTCCCTATGGAAACATTCACGTCAATATTTGAGGACCCATCCAGAGGATCCATACAAATAATGTATTTTGCATCTTTTGACATCTCATGGTCAAAAACCACTATTTCATCATTTTCCTCTGTGGCAACACCACAAACCTCTCCAGAAGCCTTGAAAGATCCAATAAGCTGTTCATCAGCAAAAACATCCAGTTTCTTCTGATCTTCTCCCTGTATATTTGTACTTCCTGCAGCTCCAAGAATATCTACTAACCCGGCCTTATTTACTTTTTTATTTATCATTTTGGCTGCAACACCAAGGGAGTATAAAATCCTTGAAAACTCTCCTTTTGCTTCCATGATATCAGCCTGTTTTGCGATTATAAATTCTATTAAAGTTGTAAAAGGATAGCTATTCATAATTTGGATTTTTTGATGATCTATATTTATATTTATACTGGATTTGATTTAGGTTCAGCTTCCCAAGTCTTAAAAGTAAGAATTAATAATTGAACAAAAAACCCGGCCTGGAGAATTGAGCATATGCATAAAATAAAACAGAATTAATTAATAACGTGATTAATAACTGAATTTATAACGTTATTTATTTTACATGTTTAAAAGCCTCGCCTCTTTTAATTACGATAGTTTTCTGAATAGTTGTGGAAAAACAGGAAAAATCCGGCACGATATGTAAAATGCTGACCAATATCGCCTTGCGCATGGAATGTATCTAAACTACCAAAATGTTGAAAAGTAATTCTCTTTTTTGGGAATAAATCCAATTCTCACCGGATTAAGTAATACAAACCATAGGAATAATGTATGGAATGAATAAAACAAAGTTTATGTTGTTTCTATGGTTGCTGTGGTTCGTTTTGTAGAAACAAAAAATATATAACAGAAACATCTCAAACCTTCAAACAACAGAAAC
>JAYEGO010000073.1:0-5334 GCA_034659155.1 Bacteroidota bacterium
CTGGAGCCAATACAAACCCGGCTCGGTCATAAATAGGTTTGGACCGGAAAAAAGACCATCATTCCATATATAAGAAGAATATCCTGCTGGTGCTTTAAGTGTATCTTCCTCACCCGGACATAAATACCAAATAGATGGAAGATCAAGTATAAAAGAGGAACATGGATTCAGGTATGAAAAGAGAAAAATATCTGCAGCTCTCCTGGATTTCCAGTTTCTATTATCACTAATCAAATTCCCATGAAAAGTACCACAAGAGAATAGGTAATCCTTTCCATCTGATAAAAGTTGCCGGGGGATTACTTCTGAGCCACCAGAAATCAGTTTGGCCCAGATTACTCCCAAAGTATCAGAAAAACAAACAATAAACCCATTGCTAAATCTACTTGAAGAAATAAGAGTATCCTGTCCAAAACAAATTTTCTTTTTGAATATTCCTGTCATAAAGAATTGTCCTGTCTCATCTAATGTGGTGCTAAGAGGAAAATCATCAGACAATCCGCCCCAGGACCAGGAATTGATCAGTGCTAAGGAATCAGAAAACTGACACAAAAAAATATCCTTTCCTCCATGCGAATCAAGAAGCATGTCTTCTACCTGGAATGTTTTCTCAAAACTTCCGGCAATCAACAATTCATTATTCAAGCCGGGAAATGCTACTGAAATTTCATCTATGCCTGAACCACCCATAGAAATTGTGGAGATCATTTGCCATGAAGAGGAAAATACGGAAAGAAAAACATCTGACTGGCCTTTTGAATTTAGAATAGTATCACCTATGCATAAGTCCTTTTCAAAGGATCCATAGATCAGTTCAAGCTCACTTGATTTTGCCATGCCTTTAAGCCTGTCAGAACCCTTGCTCCCAAAAGAAAATGCAGCAGTGCACTTATTCTCGGAATTAAAAGCAAGAATAAAAATATCCTCCTTCCCTATTGAAGTAAGTTCTGTGTTTCCCGTGATTAAGTTTCCCTTGAATTCTCCACCCAGGGCAATATTGTTCATTGAATCCAACCTGAAATGAAGTACCCTACCTGAAAAATCAGGCAATAGAACTTGAAAAGACTCCAACCTTCCCTCCGGGTTAAGTTGAAGATGAAAAACATTGTTTCTTCCCGGATGGGCCAGGTAGTGCTCATCCAGTAACAAGCTATCTTTAAAACTGCCAATTAAAAAGACTTGCTGATCGCTTGAGATTTTAACACCTATGAGTGAAGGCACCCCAGGTGAGTCAAGGATTTTTATCCAATTAAGCTGTCCAATTGAATCAAATGAAACAACAAAAAGGCTTCGCTTGTATTTTGAAAAATAAGATTCACCTTCTATGCAAATCTCCTTTTCAAAAGATCCTGCTAATACAAGATTTCCATCCGCATCCTGAACAAAATCACAAACTGTTTTCCAATGATCTCCTTTAATTTGTTGTTGATAATGGGGAATATATTCCTGTGACAACAGGTTTAAGCTAATCATCAGCAAACCTGCTATTAATAACCTGGAATAAGCAGAAGCAATAGAATACACCTAATGTCTTATTAAATATTTATAATCAAAATATTACAAGATATTAAATTAAGAATTTTTAATGAATAATCCCAAAATTAGGTATGGAATGACTTGAAAAATTGCGTTTTTTCAACCAAACTGACTGATCTGATGCAGCTTATCATAATCCATAATACTGATTTTTTTTTCATCCATAGAAATTATTCCATCATCTTTGAATTTTTTTAGCATTCTAATAACACTTTCAGTTGACATGCCCGAAAGCTCAGCCAGCTCTTTCCTGGTAATATTGAGCTCAAAATTCATGGCCTTAAAAATCCTTTCTGCAAGACAAAGAAGAATATCGGCAAGACGGCCATACAATTGTTTATGAGTTAAACTAAAAAATCTTCCGAATGTTTGAATGGAATTTTCACACAGGATATCTATAATAGAAGCAGCAAATGGAGCATTTGTATTCAACAGGTGTCGAAAAACTTTGATATCAATCAGGATGGCAACAGTTTCTTCATAGGCCGCTGCAGAATAATGAAAAATATTGTTTCCTTTTAAAACAGAAGAAAGATTAACCAGGTTTCCTGCAGGAATGATCTTTAAAATCAAGGAATCATGCTCTCCCTCAAGGTATACCTTTATTAATCCTGTTTGAAGAAAAATAACATGCGACACAAAAGTACCATGTTTGCAAAGCACCTCCCCCTTCTTATACTTAATCTCAACCTGGTTTTCTTCTATCAGGGCCATTTCTTCGAGGCTTAATAAATTGAAGCATTCGCAGGTATCTGTTCTTACTGTACAACTATGTAATGTATCAAAATTTTTCATCAAAATAAATTAACTGTGAATTAAATAACACTAGTGTGAATTAATTCACAAATATAATGAAATCAGTATAATTATTGATTTAAATCAGTAAAATGTTTAGTCAAGCTCATGAAATTTCATGGTAGAATATCAGGCACTATTTCTTTTTAAATAAGTTAATAGTTGCAAATTTTATTCTGACAATTATTTACTTACCCAATAAATTCAAAAAGATGGACGCAAAAATTACAGAAACAATTGATTGTAAGGGACTATCATGCCCCATGCCAATGATGAAACTGGCAAAAGCTATGAAAGGATTGAACTCAAATGATGTATTAGAAATGCTGGGAACTGACCCCGGAACCAAATCTGACCTGCCCCGCTGGTGTGAAAAAGGTGGGCACACGGTTTTGGAAGCAAATGAACTGGATGGTGGTGTTTTCAGGTTCGTCATTCAAAAAAAATAAGAAAATAATATGAGTTCACAAGATGAAGAGCCAAGGGCTCTAAATTTATTATTTAAAACATTTTTCTCGAAACACTGGCCTGTTTGGGTTGGTGGAATAATCCTGGGAATACTAAATATCCTGCTTTTTGCAGTGAAAAGTCCCTGGGGAGCTTCGGGAGGGATTAACAACTGGGGAGAAAATCTCTACGATAAACTAGGGATCTTTGGCTATGAAGGAATTACTCCGGTTAGCGCACACTATTATGGGCTATTATGCCTTATTCTTGTTGTTGGTGCCTTTGCAGGTGCCCTACTTTCCAAAGAATTTGCCATCAGGATACCACCTAAGGGAGAACTTATTAAAGGTTTTATTGGTGGAGCAGTGATGGCCCTTGGAGCAGCTATAGGACAAGGTTGTACCATAGGATCATTCTTCAGCGGTGTACCTGCTTTATCTGGAGGAGCTATTATTTTCACTATAGGACTTTTCCTAGGTGTTATTGTTGCCCTGAAATATCTATTGTGGGAAATGGAAAACCGTCCGGGGTTCAGCTCCGGTAAAAGTTACACCTTCCTGGCAGTAACGAATGAAACCGGAAACTGGCAGGTTTGGCTTGGATGGATAGTATCTGCGGTAATATTCATCATTGCATGGCTAGTTGCAGGAGTTAATGGTGTTCTTGCCTGGTTTATAATCTCAGGATTATTAATGGGACTGATATGTCAGCGCTCCAGGTTCTGTATAGTGAAAGCATTCAGGGACCCCTTTATGACCGGTGAGGCCGATGGTTCGGTTGGAGTTATGGCGGGATTGCTGGTAACCCTGGTTGGCTTTACGGCTATTAAGTATTTTGGCATTAGTGTGGGAGACAGTCCTATTCGTGCCATAGAAATGACCTGGATATATCCGCATTTCTGGCTGCGTGCACTGATTGGTGGTCTTATCTTCGGACTTGGAATGACAGTTGCCGGAGGGTGTGCTGTTGGAACACTTTGGAGAGTTGGTGAAGGACAAGTAAAACTATGGATGGCTGCTATTGGCTTTTTGCTGCTATCCCCGGTATCCCGTAAATTTATTGCCGCACCTCTCGTTGACAGTCTTCCTCACAGCATGAAATTTAAGAGCTACCTCCCTGATTATATCGGGTATGCAGGTGCTTTTCTCCTGGTTTGCCTTATCATACTTATATGGTATGTATTTGTAAAATGGAATGAACGGACCGGAAAGTTCAGTGCATTTTAAATGGGAATCTATCATTCTAAAAACAAACAGATGAAAAAATATAAAATATACAGATTTCCCATAATCGTCCTTGCAATTTTTATCCTGGGTGGTTGCGTGGCCAGCTTTGAGGATGGAAATGAGTTAGCCGAAGTGGCAAAAACTAAAATTTCTGAAATGCCTGTAGATAGCCTGATCGTAAAACTAGAAAACTATGAGCCGATTTTGCTTCTGGATGTAAGGCAAGACGATGAATTTGAAGAAGGGAATATTCCTGGTTCCGTACTACTCTCACGAGGTGAGTTGGAATTTAAAATTTCAAGCGAACCCTTCTGGGAAGAAATGTTCCTGTATTCTCCTTTACCTGAAGATGAAATAGTTGTCTATTGCAAAAGTGGCGCAAGGGCAGCACTTGCAGCAGAAAGCTTGCAAAAACTGGGATTTTTAAATGTTTATTCGCTGGAGGGAGGCTACCTGGCCTACCAGGCAAAAACAGAATAATTGGTGAAATAAACTTTAGGAAATATGTTTAACCGGATGAAAATCTATTTTATTCATCCTTAAATTAATAAATTTAAACACATGAAACACAAATTTATATTTATCCCAACTCTATTTGTTGCTGTATGCATATTCGTTTCCTGCTCCTCAGGAACAGGAGAAACTTATGAAAATGTTACAGCAATGGTGGAAGCTGAAAGGGAGAATACCTCTGCTATGAGTGCCACAGATCTTAACAGCCTGATAGTGGAAGAAAGCCAGGTGCAAATCATCGATTGCAGAGAATTATCAGATTACCTGGCAGGACACATTCCCGGAGCTGTATGTATACCCCGTGGAATGCTGGAGTTTTCACCCAAGATATCTAATCGCAGGTTGATGACTATAGTTATGGGCAATAATGAAGGAAGCGCTGTTCTGGCAGCATCAAGCCTGAAGCAACTCAAATACCTTGATTGCTATTATCTTGATTGTAGCTGGGAAGAGTGGCTTAGCACCTATCCTGATCTTATAGAAGAAGGCTCAGGAAAAGAGGAAGTAGTACTTAAGGTAGTTAAAGCGCCTGAAGGTTGCTAGCGAACTTCATATTCTATTACAACTCAAAATAAAGAGGGTTTCCAAGAAGTTAAAAAGTACGTCATTCTGAACTTGCCTGCCTGCCAGCAGGCAGGATTAAGGGTGACGAGAACCAGACTTTTTGGACACCCTCTTTTATATTTTGTGCAATGAACTACCTCGTAGCAAAGCTGACGAGGTATCAAGATAGGAATTTGTTTTCAAAACGATGCAAGCATCGGAGTATTATACTCATTTATCCCGATACGCTACACTATCGGGATTCCTGCCTGCC
>JAYEGO010000074.1:0-5292 GCA_034659155.1 Bacteroidota bacterium
CCACTTTTAAATCCTGAAGCTCCCATTGTAGGAACAGGTATTGAAAAGATTATGGTAGGAGATTCCCGCATATTAGTTGTAGCAGAAGGAAATGGCGTGGTTGAATTCGTTGATGCAAATGAAATTGTCATTCGCTATTCACGCTCAGATGAAGAGAAATTCATCTCTTTTGATGACGATGTAAAAAAATATTCACTTTTAAAGTTTAAGAAAACTAACCAGAATACATCAGTTATTATTAAGCCGGTAGTTAAGAAGGGGGAGAAGGTGGTAAAAGGGCAGCCTCTTACTGAAGGTTATGCAACACAAAATGGAGAACTGGCATTGGGAAGGAATCTGAAGGTAGCCTTTATGCCCTGGAAAGGATACAACTTTGAGGATGCAATTGTAATTTCTGAAAAAGTTGTACGCGAAGATATCTTTACCTCTATTCATATTGATGAGTATCTTCTTGAAGTTAGAGATACCAAGCGAGGCTTAGAAGAACTTACCTCAGATATCCCAAATGTAAGTGAAGAAGCAACAAAGAATCTTGATGAAAATGGCCTCATTAGAATAGGGGCGCATGTGAAGCCTGGAGATATACTTATTGGGAAAATTACCCCAAAAGGAGAATCAGACCCATCACCGGAAGAGAAATTGCTTAGAGCTATTTTCGGAGACAAGGCCGGAGATGTTAAAGATGCTTCATTGAAGGCGGGACCTTCACTTGAAGGAGTAGTTATTGATAAGAAATTGTTTTCACGTTCCATAAAAGACAGAAGAGCAAAATCTTCAGAAAAGCCCATAGTTGATCGAATAGAAGCCGAATTCAAAAAGAAAGTGGAGGAGTTGAGTGCTAAACTTGTGGACAAGCTTTTTGTGCTGGTAAATGGGAAGACTTCCCAGGGTGTTAAGGATTTTCTGAATGCCGATGTGATAAAAAAAGGCACAAAATTTACCCTTAAATCACTTCAGGAGATTAACTTTTTAAATGTGAATCCAGGAAAGTGGACAACTGATAAAAATAAGAATGAAACTATTAAGTCGCTTCTGTACAACTATATGCTTGAGTTTAAGGAGACAGATGGGATTTATAAGCGTAAGAAATATAACATAACAATTGGAGATGAACTTCCAGTAGGGATCATTCAGCTTGCAAAGGTTTATATTGCTAAAAAAAGAAAGGTTAAAGTTGGGGATAAGATGGCTGGACGACATGGGAATAAGGGAATCGTTGCCAAGATTGTGAGACAAGAGGATATGCCATTTTTGGAAGATGGAACACCGGTTGATATTGTATTGAATCCACTTGGAGTGCCATCAAGGATGAATCTGGGACAAATTTATGAATCTGTTCTGGGATGGGCCGGTTTGAAGCTGGGATTGAAATTTTCAACTCCAATTTTTGATGGAGCCAGCCTTGAACAAATTACTGAATATACTCGTAAGGCAGGTTTGCCTGATTATGGAAAAACCTACCTCTATGATGGTGGAACAGGTGAAAGATTTGACCAGCCAGCTACTATTGGAGTAATTTATATGCTGAAGCTGGGACATATGGTGGATGATAAAATGCATGCACGCTCTATCGGACCATACTCTTTGATTACACAGCAGCCTTTAGGTGGTAAAGCTCAATTTGGTGGACAGAGGTTTGGTGAAATGGAAGTCTGGGCACTGGAGGCATTTGGAGCAGCCAATATTCTACAGGAGATTCTTACTGTGAAATCTGATGACGTAATTGGTCGTGCTAAAACTTATGAAGCAATTGTTAAGGGAGAGAATATGCCAAGTCCTGGCATACCTGAATCTTTGAATGTATTGTTACATGAATTAAGAGGATTGGGTTTAAATCTCCAGTTGACTTCTTAAGAATACAAGTTAAGTTTGCTGAATTTTAGAAATTGAAAATTAAATTGTTACAATATGTCCTTTAGAAAAGACACCAAAGTTAAAAGTGATTTCACAAAAATTACTATTGGTCTGGCTTCTCCCGAAGAAATTCTTGGAAAATCCAATGGTGAGGTGCTAAAACCTGAAACTATCAATTACAGGACATATAAGCCTGAACGAGATGGTTTGTTTTGTGAAAGAATTTTTGGACCGGTAAAAGATTATGAGTGCCATTGTGGAAAATATAAAAGGATTCGTTATAAGGGAATTGTATGTGACCGTTGTGGTGTTGAAGTCACTGAGAAAAAGGTGAGGCGTGAAAGAATGGGGCACATTGCCCTGGTTGTACCCGTGGCTCATATATGGTACTTCAAGTCTCTTCCTAATAAAATTGGATATCTAATCGGTCTTCCTACTAAAAAACTTGATTCTATCATTTATTATGAAAGATACGTTGTTATCAATCCGGGAATTAAGGCGGCTGATGAGGTTAAATACCTGGACTTCCTGACAGAGGAAGAGTATCTGGATATTCTTGCAACTCTGCCAAAAGAAAATCAGTACCTGGATGATTCCGATCCGGATAAGTTTATTGCAGATATGGGTGCCAACGCCCTTCACAAACTTCTTTCCAGGATAGATCTGGACGGGATGGCATATGCACTTAGAGACCAGGCAAATAATGAAACTTCACAGCAAAGAAAAAATGAAGCCCTGAAAAGACTTCAGGTAGTTGAGGCCTTTAGAGCATCTGCCAAAATTAATCGCCCGGAATGGATGATCATTAAAGTTGTACCGGTAATACCACCTGAGTTACGTCCTCTCGTACCTCTTGATGGTGGCCGTTTTGCCACATCCGATTTGAATGATCTGTATCGCCGTGTGATAATCAGGAACAACCGCTTGAAAAGATTGATAGAGATTAAAGCTCCGGAAGTTATTCTGAGAAATGAAAAGAGAATGTTGCAGGAGGCAGTGGATTCATTGTTTGATAACTCAAGAAAGGCGAATGCAGTTAAGACTGAAGCAAACAGGCCTCTTAAGTCGCTGAGTGACAGCCTGAAAGGAAAACAGGGGAGGTTTCGTCAGAATCTTCTCGGAAAAAGAGTTGACTATTCTGCAAGGTCAGTTATCGTAGTTGGTCCAGAACTTAATCTGCATGAATGCGGTATACCAAAAGATATGGCTGCTGAATTATATAAGCCATTTATTATCCGCAAATTGATTGAAAGAGGAATAGTAAAAACTGTAAAATCGGCGAAAAAGCTTGTGGATCAGAAAGATCCGCTGGTTTGGGATATTCTTGAAAACGTTTTAAAGGGTCATCCTGTGCTTCTAAACAGGGCGCCAACACTTCACCGCTTAGGGATACAGGCTTTCCAGCCAAAACTTATAGAGGGTAAAGCAATTCAATTACATCCCCTTGTATGTACTGCTTTTAACGCCGACTTTGATGGAGACCAGATGGCTGTGCATCTTCCACTTGGGAATGCTGCCATTCTTGAGGCTCAATTGCTGATGCTGGCCTCACACAATATTCTGAATCCTGCCAATGGTGCTCCTATTGCTGTTCCTTCCCAGGATATGGTACTTGGACTATACTACATTACTAAAGCCAGGAAAAGCACAGCGGAAGAAAAAGTAAAAGGAGAGGGACTGACATTTTATTCGCCCGAGGAAGTTACCATTGCCTATAATGAAAAACAGGTTGATCTGCACGCAATTATTAATGTACGTGTTGATGATCTTGAAGATGGCAAGCCGGTTAAAAAAGTTGTGGAAACCACTGTAGGTAGAGTTCTTTTTAATGAATATGTGCCTGATGAAATTGGCTACCTGAATGAATTGCTTACTAAAAAATCACTCCGGGATATTATTGGAAGGGTTTTAAAACAAGCCGGAACCAATACTGCCGCTAAATTTTTGGATGATATTAAAAATATTGGCTATCAAATGGCATTTAAGGGTGGCCTGTCTTTTAACCTGGACGACGTTATCGTTCCTGATGCCAAAGAAATTCTGGTAAATGAAGGATATGAGCAGGTTGATGAAGTGGTGAATAACTATAATATGGGTTTCATTACTAACAATGAAAGATACAATCAGGTAATTGATGTTTGGACTCACATTAATGCAAAGTTGACTCAAACCCTGATGAATCAGTTGATTAAGGATAAGCAAGGGTTTAATCCAGTGTATATGATGCTTGATTCAGGAGCTCGGGGATCAAAAGAGCAAATCCGTCAGCTTTCAGGAATGAGGGGTTTAATGGCCAAACCACAGAAATCTGGCTCAACAGGTAATGAAATTATTGAAAATCCGATTTTATCGAATTTTAAAGAAGGTCTTTCAGTACTTGAGTATTTTATTTCAACTCACGGTGCACGTAAAGGTCTTGCAGATACAGCCCTGAAAACAGCCGATGCCGGTTATCTTACACGTCGTCTTGTGGATGTTTCTCAGGATGTAATTATTAATGAGGAAGATTGTGGAACACTTAGGGGACTTGTTGCTTCTACCATAAAGAAAAATGAGGAAGTGGTTGAATCTCTGGGTGAAAGAATACTTGGACGAACTACAGTTCATGATATTTATCACCCTGGCACCGGTGAATTAATGATTGCTTCCGGCGTGGAAATTACTGAAGATATAGCCATGGAGATTGAAGAATCACCGATTGAGCAGATTGAAATACGTTCGGTACTCACCTGTGAAACAAAAAGAGGCGTTTGCTCTAAATGCTATGGACGTAATCTTGCAACCGGAAGGATGGTTCAGAATGGAGAAGCTGTTGGTGTTATTGCAGCGCAATCTATTGGAGAACCTGGAACTCAGTTGACACTTAGAACATTCCATGTGGGTGGAACTGCAAGTAATATTACTGCAGAATCAAGTATTGTAACCAAACATGATGGGATTATAGAAATTGATGAATTGCGCTCTGTTGAAAAGGAAGATGAACAGGGTAAAAAGGTACAGGTGGTTATTGGTAGATTGGCAGAATTAAGAATTATTGACCCGGGTACCAATGTAACACTTAGTACACATAATATTCCTTATGGAGCCAATATATATATTAAGAGTGGGTCTAAAGTGAAAAAGGGTAACCTTGTCTGTGATTGGGATCCTTACAATGCTATTATTGTTTCAGAAATTAAAGGTAAAATCAAATTTGAAGACTTGATTGAAGGAGTGACCTACCGTGAAGAAACTGATGAGCAGACTGGTTTTAGGGAGAAGGTGATTACCGAAACACGTGACAAAACCAAGAACCCAATTGTCAAAGTAGCAGGGACAAAGAAGGATTCCATTAAGTCATATAACCTGCCTGTAGGAGCCCATTTGATGGTCGAGGAAAATAATGCCGTAAAAGAAGGAGAAATTCTTGTCAAAATACCTCGTGCAGTCGGGAAATCC
>JAYEGO010000075.1:0-18756 GCA_034659155.1 Bacteroidota bacterium
CTCCAATACGAATCACAACCCAGATTATACCCTGCTGTATATAATCCAGTTGGTGCCAGGCATGCTCCAACATTAAGAATTGCTGAACAGTATTATACAAAAAATGGTGTTCCTATTGAGGAAGATCCTGAATGGGACTATGCAAATCGCTATAAACTAAGATCTGTGCAAAGTGATCATCGCTATTATATTAAGGAGGGCGAAGAAACTGCATCATTGAATTTTGACAGGGAATATCGTTTTTATGCAGACCTGTCTCATGATCGTGCACAATGGTTCGGAAATGGAAAATTAGTCGATCAAAATGATAGCTGGACAATAGAAGCCCGTAAAGGGGAATATTCATCTGTTTTTGAGGTTTCACAATACTCTGTTACCGGGTACTGGCCAAAGAAATTAACACATATTGAGAATGAGATCAGGGCTGGAGCATGGTATTATACTATACCATATGCTTTCCCTGTTGTTCGAATGGCAGATCTTTATTTGTCTTATGCAGAAGCTCTTAATGAAACAAAGGCTGCCCCTGATGCAGAAGTTTATGAATACATTGATTATGTACGTGAAAGAGCAGGATTAAAGGGAGTTGTTGAGAGCTGGACGACTTACTCTGCCAATCCAGCTAAGCCTGCAACAAAATCCGGAATGCGCAACATCATCCAAAAAGAACGCCTGATTGAATTATCATTTGAAGGCTCAAGATTCTGGGACTTGAGAAGATGGAAACTGGCCCAGGAATATTTAAACAAACCTGTCAGGGGATGGAATGTTCTGAAACAGGATGTTCGTGAATATTATAGGGTTACTACCTTATTTAATCAAAGCTTTACTTTGAGGAATTATTTATGGCCTATTGAAGAAAACGAAACTGTCTTAAATCCGAACCTGGTTCAAAATCCCGGTTGGTAAAAATATTTCAAAAAAATACTTATAAAAATGAAAAAAACACTAATTTGGATAGCCCTGGTTATTTCATTTGTAATGCAAACTGCCTGTGAGGATAAACCCCTGGGACCCATTAAGCAGGATAATGTTCCCCCGGGCCCGGTAGTAATAAAATCTGTGACTCCTGTTCCCGGAGGTTTTGAAGTTAGTTATGATCTGCCGGGTGATGATGACCTGTTGTATGTAAAAGCCGAATATTTTATCCGGGAAGGTCAAAAAAGTGAGGCTAAGTCCTCGCTTTACCTTAATCATTTAATCGTTACAGGGTTTGGTGACACACTCAGCAAAACTGTTAAGCTTTATGCTGTTGACAGGAGTGCTAATGTTTCGCCTTCTGTTGAATTTACAGATTCTCCCCTTGAAGCGCCAGGAAGTGCAATTCAAAAAACATTAAAATTAGAACCCGATTTTGGTGGAGTAAAATTTACCTGGATAAATTCATCAGAAGCCCCGGTTTCAATCATGCTTTATGCTGAAGACTCTACAGGAATTTTTGAGCATGTGCATACAGTTTATACCTCTGTAGATACCGGACGATACTCTCTCAGAGGATATGACCCAGTTCCAAGGCGCTTCTCTGCACTTGTCAGGGATCGCTGGGATAATTTATCAGATCATAAATATCCCGATACTCCGGATAGTACCTTAACACCCTTTTATGAAGCACGATTAGACAAAACTAAATTCAGAAAAGTTCTATTACCAAATGATACCGACTGGGATGCCTGGGAAGGGAAATTTGAATTTGGTTATGATGATGATTTTCAGTCTTTTGTGCATTCACAGGGAGATCATGCAATGCCCCAGATCATGACCATTGACCTGGGCGTTAAAGTCAGATTGAGCAGGTTTGTAGTTAATCAAAGGGGGCTGGAACAATCCTTTTGGGCATATACCCACGGTAATCCACTCACCTATGATATTTATGGCTCAATGGGTCTTGGGGATGGAACAGGAAACCTCGATGACTGGATAAAATTGATGGAATGTACCTCGGTAAAACCATCAGGTTTGCCAATTGGACAGAATTCTGATGAAGACATGATCCACTTTTTTGCAGGAGATGAATATTCTTTCCAGACTCCTGTTGAAATAAGGTACTTCCGTTTTGCTGTAATGTCAACATGGGATGGTGCAGGATTTATTAACTTTTCTGAATTAACATTCTGGGGAGATATTATTGAAGAATATAACTAATAAGAACATCTAAAAGTATAAACAGATGAACAAAATAAAATTATATCTGAGTCTGATCACGCTGGTAATGTTCACAATCTTTTCTTGCGATAAGATGGATGATTTTCATTTAAAATATATCGAAGACGGAGAAATAAGATATACTACAAAAGTTGACTCGGTAGTGACTTTTGCAGGTAATTACAGGGTGAAAATCACTGGGATTTTGTTTCAGCCTTTTGGGGTTAATGAGATTAAAATATACTATAATGATTATAATGACTCCATTCTAATTGATTACACTCGCCAGGAAGATATTGACACCTTATCAATTATGCTTGACAATCTTGAAGAGAAGTCCTATAGCTTTAATATCTATACCGGTGATAAGGAAGGCAACAGATCTATAAAGGTTACTGCTTTTGGAACTGCTTATGGCGATTTGTATCAGGAAAGCCTGCTGGGAAGAGCCGTTAATACATTTTCAGTTAGTGATTATAATCTTGGAGTTAACTGGTTGCCGGCAGATGAGCTGGAAAGAGGCACTGAATTAGTTTATACCGATACTTCAGGCACTGAAATCACGCTGAAGGTTTCACCAGACAGCAGTTCAACAACACTATATAATTTCTCTGAGGGTATTAAATACCGTTCACTATTTGTTCCCGAGAAAACAGCTTTAGATTCATTTGCCAGCAATTGGACAGTTCAGGAAATTGGAATCTATGCAAGTACCGGAACTTTTACACATCCAATTACAGGAACGAGAGATTTTTCATTGGATAAGATTCTTCAAACTGTTATTACCGGGTCTGTATACGAAACCGAATTTGCAGACCTTGGTTCCTATGGATATAAAATGAAACTAAAAGTAAATGCCGATAATTCTGTTGAAGTTATATCTTCAGGTAGCACTCCTCCATCAGAGCCAGATGGTGTCAATGTTTATGATCCGGTAACTGAAACATTTACCCTGCATTATAAATATACTGCTACAGGTGGCTACCGTACTATTTCAGAAACCATTGCTAAAAAGTAAGTATTTTTAAAATATATCTCTCAAGTTTAGCTATTCATCAGTAATAGTTCTTTTGTTTTATTGTTTCAGCCGGAAGGAATTTTAGTATTGGGTGCTGCAACACTGAAAGCAGGAAAAACCACACAGATATACTCGTCTGACCACTCCAAGTGGTCTGACGAGTACCGTGGCAATCAATACAGCGATACCAGGGCCTCACAAGTTCGACCTACGGGATTTTTTTCGCTATACATTTTTTACAAAGGGATTTACTGAATAACAATCCTACGTGTTATCAGCTCCCGGGCTGTTTGAATTTTAACTATATAAAGCCCTTTAGAATAAGCCCTTAAGTCAAAACTTTCACTTAATATATTCATCCGGTAATCTACAGATAATATTTTCTGCACCACTAATTGACCATTCACATTGTATATACTGATCTTTAGAGCACCATCATTAAAAATACTTTCCAAATCCATTTCCATATGGATAAAGCCCGTAGAAGGATTGGGAAAAAGATGAATCTTTGAATCTGAATCAATACTCTTAGTTGAAGTAACTAAAATATTTGTGTTCCCCGGAGTAGTATTCTGGAAATTATACCATGATGTCCCTGCATCCGGATACCTTCCATTTGAATAATTACTCTGACTATAAGAGAATGATAAAGAATCTATTACAGATAAGTGCGGACCAACAAACTGGTAGAGCCCAATTTGCTCACCTCCCTGATCAAGTTTAAAGTTAAGATGTCTCACACCCTGTTTCAAATCGTTATCTGCCCATAAAATCATATATCCTTTTGGTTGAATCAGAGTAGAATCAGCATATTGGGAAGAGATTCTACTTCTTCCGGGGTTTTGAAGATCATCGGTAATAAATAATCCTGCAATACTCACCGGGTAGTCATTAGAATTATAAAGCTCTATCCAGTCTTCATGCTCACCTCTATTATCAATAGTATCATTAATATTATCTGTCAAAAATTCATTGATGTAAAGTCCTGTCTTTAAATCATTGTAAAACAAAAGATTAGGAACTCCCGGACTTGGAGTTTCCATATAAATCCTGTTATTTGTGCCATCCAAATATCTTCCAAAAGAAACGTCCATTATCTGGGCCTGGTAACTTAATGAATCATGAACTACTACTTCGTGTGCAATTTCTTCAACTAATCCTATTTGCTCTCCTGAAAAATTAAGCTCCATATTCAGGTGTAAAACACCCAATTCAGGTTTTCCATCAGCATAAAGTACAATAAATCCTTTCGGAGGAACACTGGTAGCTGACAGATCAGACAGGGGAATACGATATAATTTCGGATTTGTCAGATCATCCGTAATATACAAACCTCCAATGTTTTCAGTTTGATCTCCATCATTATAAATTTCTATCCAGTCTTTTCCATCTCCTTCTTCATTTGGCCATGAGAAATTGATGTTTTTGGCCATAAATTCATTGATAAAAAGAGATTTTGAAACCTCGGCAGGCTCAAATATGGCCAGCAGATTTGTATTACCGCTTAATTCATGATCAAACTTCTGTGTACTAATAATAGTGCTATCAAGCCCATTCATTATGAGACCGGAAAGTTGAAGATCAAAACTAATATCGGAACTTGTTGGACTGATCTGGTGAATTTCCACAGCTATGATATTGCTGCCATTAACAAGATGTTCTGCCGGAATATTAAAGTGAAAAAAAGCTGATTCGTCATCCCCTCCCACTGCCGACAATGCTGTAGTTTGATAATTAATAACACCTTCAGGCATATTGAGCCTTAAAACTTCATTCCCGTTAATATATACTACAGCTCCATCATCACGTTGAATGTTCAGATTTAGCTGTTCAAATTGGTCTGCGTTATCGGCAATAAATTCTTTCCTGAAATATGTTGTAATGTGTTTATCTGAGCTGTTGCTTCCATAGCTAAGTATTGTTGCTTCACCTCCATCTCCATAACCAAGCTCTGCAAATCCTTGCTCCCATGACAGGTCATTGAATACAGTGCCAGCCCATGCTGTTCCCTGGTTGCTCCCATTGTCAAGGTATTTCCATTCAGAATTTTTATCAATTAGCCCAATTGTGGTGTTCTGGTAATTTACCATTTCCCATCTTATAAACTTATACCCATACTTTGGGATAGCTTCAAAGTGAAGTGTCTGTCCATTAAAATAATAGTCTGACCCTTCATAATCCATAACCAGAATATTATTAAGCTCAATAATACCTGCTTTAGTGTCAGAAACTCTGCATTTCACTTCCGTTTGCTCACCAAGATTAAAAACAGTTTTCAGTTCGTTTAGCAACCAGGGTGGACGTTGCTGTGCTACGTTCCTCATAGAGCCAAATTTAGATTCCCACTGGGCGTATGAATCCAGGCAGGGCCCCATATATCCATCATCGATCTGAATATATCCTTCAGCACCGGGGGTTTTCCATTCTGCCAGGCTTCCATATTCATCTGTGTTTTTCCATTTTGCAATATGACGGGAAACGTCCGGCTCAATTAGTAATTTCAGGCTGTCAATCATGTGAAAAGCTCTTTCGGGGGCAAAAGCGTTATTCAATAAAGCTGAAAATGTATTGATAAAATATGATCTGGCCTCTTCATTTTCCATCAATTCCGATAAAATTGTGCTATATGCTAATGCTGAAGCTATCCCACGTGAACTGGAAGTCTGAAAAGCACCATCCGTATCATAAAGTAGCCATCTCCATATTCCATCTTGCGTTCTCGGTCTCCATATCCTGAGATTATTATTGTTATTGTAAATCCAGTCTCCATGACCTGAGTAGATACCGGTTATAAAGTAATTCATACATTCCTCAACATCTACCAGGGTCTTGAAATGTTGATAATTTGCCGGCGAACTCAAACTGTTATTGGCTAAAAAACTCATCATATTATTATAATGAATTTTGTCTCCGGCTTTTATAGTTCTGTATGATTCAATAAAGTCAATACTCTCCTGGTCAACGCCATGATTTGTTTTGACATAATCTTCATTTATTTTCTCACGAATATTCAGAACACCCCAGAACTCACCATTCACAAATAAAACAGCTGGCCTGTTTGCCTGCAGGTCAACATCAAATTTATTAATAGCAAGGCTTTGTAAAGTTGCATCACGAATTTTTGTTGAAGGCCAGTCATTCCCTGAATTACGAATAATAAAAGATTCATACTTTGTGAACGATTTTTCCTTAAAAAGGCGATAATCAAACCCGGGTTCAGGATAAATAGCAAGGGATTTAATGACGGCACCCCGGCTCCATCCCCCATATACTTTTACCTGAGCTTCAGTCGAGAAACCGGGCTGATGATCCTCATCAAAAAACTCTATATGCATTGGCCGACGCCAGTTCTGATTAAAATTACTTTTTGGTGAGGGTCCGTACCCTGCTTCCCACCCTGTAAGGCCATTTGTACCCTCCACATAAAATCCAATTTCATCATCCCAAAAATACTCATGGTTCATAGAAATAGAAATAATTGGCAGGCTTATCGCTTCATTAATGAGGTAGGAATGAGTTATTGTACGGCTTGGCAACAGGAGATCCTCGTATGTAAAAGCCCTAATAACGGTGGTGGAATTTACCGACAATGGTCCGGTATAAACCGAGGATTCGATAGTTGGTTTTGATCCATCAAGAGTATAAAAAATTGTAGCACCAGGTGATAAAGAGCTTATTGCAATGCTCATTGAGTGATCATATACTCCTCCATTAATGGAAAACTCAGGTTTTGATGCTCGTTCAGAAGAGTGAAAGCCTGCAAGCGAATTAGCTAATCCTGGTGTTGGATTTCCGGAAAACATCCAATCTGTGTTTAACTGGGGATTTAAACCGTAGGAAATATCTACTTCCTGTTGACTATAATTTACTGAATGCAATAATTCACTAATTGGATTCCAGAGGCAAATAATCCCTCCCTCCCGCTGCAATGTGAAATTTGTGTGCAGAGACTCTTGTTTGATATTATTTTCATCAGCCCAAAATAAAAGGTAGCCTTCTGCTTCAATAATGGTATTGTCAGGGATCTTCCATTTTTGAAGTTCACCTGCATCAAATGAAATAAAATACCCGCCCAGATTGACACTATAAGATTCGGCATTATAAATCTCTATCCAGTCAGAAAATGCATAATAATCCGAATCCATATTTACTGTAAGATTTGAGGCAAGAAATTCATTAATGAAAATATTTTGACTTTGAACTCTTATGGGAAAGGTCAATCCAATTAATGCGCAGAATAATATTGGAAGTAATAGTTTTCTCATTAATTTTTCTCCAGACGGTACAAATTCTTTGTGATTTTCTTGCCACCAAGGCTCCAGGGCACAAAGGTTCACAAAATTTTTCTTTTATCGCTTTTTTAAATCTTCAAAATCCCTTTGCTATTATACCCGAATGGCTCCTCCGTTAAGTAGACAGCGCCTTTAGTGCATTAGCGAAGCTCTTTACTGAAAAATCATTTGTCGAAAATTCTACCCCACCCAGGATATGTGGAAAACTTGAAGGAGTTCAACTATTCAACTCTCCTAATATTGATCTCCTTTAGTAGCAAATATAGGCTTGTTTTTTATCCACTTGCCGCGTGTAAAATCGGGAAAATATTGAGGAGCATTTCCTTCTGCCAGGGAACGTTCAGATAATGGTGTAATAGCACTCCAGGCAGCAGCATCATATACATCCAGAGGCGGACTAACTTTACGTTTTACTGATTCTACAAAAGCATGATCTACAAAAAAGTCCATTCCTCCATGCCCTGAACCGGCAGCATACTCACCATATTTTTTCCAAAGCGGGTGATCATATTTCTCGAGCCAGCCCTCATTCATGTTTTCCCAGGAGTGTGGTTTACTTGTACCTTCAATGTAAATACGTCTTGTATGATAATCAAAATCGGTTATCCCCTTTTCCCCCTGTATCTCAAAATTGAGTGAGTATGGACGAGGCAGATTGGTGTCATGAGTAACGAGAATTGTTTCATCCCTGGCAGTATTTATTTGTGTAGTAACCACATCACCCAAATCCCATTTAAGCTTTGCATTTGGATGATCTCTGCCTCCGTCAGGATGATCAACAATATAATTGTGTAATCCCCTGGATTTGGTGGCATGTGAAGTCAGAGAAACAAATCTGTTTCCCCTGTTAATGTCCATCATAGTAGCTACAGGGCCAATGCCATGGGTTGGGTACAAGTCAGCATTACGATGTAAGGAGTGCTGTGTTCTCCATCTTGCTTCTCCTGAAGCACCTTCACCAAAAGTAACTCCAGGGCTAAATTTCACTCCTCTCAGATCATGACGGTAACCACACCTGGCATGCAATAACTCTCCGAATACATCCTGTCGTACCATATTCAGAACTGCCATAACATCACGGCGATAGCAAACATTTTCCAGGATCATAGTGGGAACACCTGTTTCCTCATATGTATTCACCATATCCCAACATTCTTCAATGGTATTTGCGGCAGAAACTTCCACTCCGGCATATTTACCCGCCTTCATTGTATCAACAGCCATCTTTGTATGCCATAGCCATGGTGTTGAAATAATTACACCATCCAGGTCGTCCCTTTCGAGCATTTTCAAATATGCATGTTCACTGTCAGTATATATTTCAGGCTTTTCAAATCCTGCCTTCTCAATCATTGTCTTTGATCTTTGTATAGCATCCGGGTCAGTATCACAAATTGCAGGTACTAAAACATCGTCGCGGTTTAGTATGTTGTTAAGATGACTACGACCTCTGCCCCCAACACCAATAAAGCCAATTCGTACTTTTTCATTTTTTTGTGATCTGCCAAAGGTATAAGCCGGAGCCATTGCAAGACCCAGGCCGGTAATTACAGAGGCTTTAATAAAATCACGTCGTTTGAAACGTGAAGAATGCTTTTGATTTGTTGTCATTTTAATATTATTAAAAATTCATGGCTTACTATAAATTGTATTACTGCAATCTCATTAGGTTTTAAATACCAGAAATAAAACTAATATTAAAATAATTACGATAATTAAAGCTGACATAATGCTTAGAAATATTTTTCTATCACTCAGTACTTTCATAATCGCTTTATCAGAATATTCACTATACAAATATTCTAAATTTTTTGTAAAAAATCCTGTTCAATTTTCTCGTAAATTGGGAAAAACCAGGATTTAGATGGTAATAATTCAGCAAAAATGAGGAAATTTTGAAATCAGATACGGTCTTTAGCACAAAGGGTAGAAAATCCGGATATTTATTGTCAGGATACGAGTTATACCAACCCTGGGTATCAAGCTTGAGTGTTTGAAACATTTACCTTAGTTAAATAAAAATAGGTTTTGATTGAGATATTTGTCTGTTATGTTGCAATAATTTGTTTCAGCCCTCATCCTTTCTTTTGTATCCGTACCGCATGGGGAATGTATATTGCATTCTGCTGTGAAATAATTAACAGCAGAAGTTCAATTCAGAGACTTAGAGCCCGGGTTTAAAATACATCTTTTCGCCATTTTTTATTTAGACTTATGCTCTTTAACGAAGCTGGAAGGAGACATGCCGAATTGTAGTTTGAAACATTTTCCAAAATAATTTGGATCATTAAATCCCACTTCATAAGCAATTTCCGATATATTCTTATCCGTTTCAAGAATCAGGGCTGAAGCTTTTCTCATTCTAAGTCCCCGGATGAAATCTGTAATAGTCATATCAGTTAAGGCCTTAAGCTTTCTATATAGCTTTGTCTGGCTCATATTCATAGCATCACAGAGGAATAAAACACTGAATTCAGGGTCAGACATGCCTCCCTCAATAATTCGAATTGCTTTTTGAATAAAGCTTTCATCTTTATCAGATATCTCTAGTTCGCGTGAATTGAGAAACGCCTGCTCCCTGAATTTCTTTTTTAAGGTAATCCTTGATTGTATTAAACTATGAATATGGGCCTTTAGTTCCCTGAGCGAGAATGGTTTTGTCATATATATGTCAGCCCCTTTTTCAAGTCCCAGTATCTTTTGATCTATAGAATCAAGGGCTGTAAGCATAATAACAGGGATATGGCTACTTGCAAAATTTGCTTTTATCTGTTCAACAAAATCAAATCCATTAATTTCGCCAGGCAATAGAACATCACAAATTATCACTTCAGGATCAAATTCATCAAGCATACCTAAAGCTTGCTCCCCATTCTCAGATCCGGAAACATAATATAAGGGATCAAGACCTTTTAAAATAAATTTCCTGAGTTCATGATTGTCTTCAATCACCAGGATCCGGGGAAGATCTTTCTTGGAAAGATGTTCAATAGTAGAATTTACTGAAACAATTTCTGATTTTTGATCATTCAGTACAAATAAATCCTCGTCAGGAATAATATCCTTTGTTCTTTTACCCGACACATCATTGAATTCGTGATTGCTGAGATGCGATTTCCCGGTTCTTAACAATACCGTAAAAACACTTCCCTCTTCCGGAGCACTTTTTACAATAATTCTTCCTTTGTGCAGTTTAATAATCATGTCTGATATATGTAAACCTATACCAGTCCCGGATCCTGATGAGGCTTCTGACTGGTCAACCTGATAGAACCTTTTAAATATTAATTTCTGTTTTTCAGGGGAAATACCTGCACCATTATCTTCAACTGAAAAGTATACGAATTCCCCTGGCTTATCAAGTTTATGGCCCAAGGCTGCAAGCAATGCAGGATCTGACCCTTTACCTACAGATACTTTGATTGCAGAGTGCTTGGGTGTGAATTTAAATGCATTAGATAATAGGTTTGTTATAACCTCTTCTAACTGTTCAGGATCAAACCACAGCATCAAAGTCTTATCTTTAGATTCAAAGGTATAGCTTATATCCTTTTTGTCAGCAAGGTTCTTGTAGAGTAATGCCTGGTTTCTAATAAAATCAACAAGGTTGTTTTCAGAAACTTTTAACATTGTTTGCTTATTGGTAAGCTTCCTGAATTGCATTAATCTATTAATAAGTTTCAAAAGCTTATTTGCATTTTTTTCTATCATTTTATAATCATCTACTTTTTCTGATAGATTATTATTAGATGATGTATTTAATAATTTCTCAACAAAACCCAGAATCAGAGTTAAAGGAGTCCTGAACTCATGCGAAATATTAGTGAAGAATTGTAATTTGGATTGATTGGCTTCATCAAGCTTCTTTGCCATTTCAGAGGTCTTATCTCTTTGTTCCCTGACATCCTGGTTCTTGCTTTCCATCTCCTCATTTTTCAGGCTTAAAACGTCTCGCTGTTGGGCAATTTCCCTGGTTTTTGTCTGAATTAAAAGTTCCAGCTCTTTCTTTTGACCCTTAATAATTTTCAGTCTCAAATTATACAAAAGAAGCATTAAGCCAAATATTGCTATTATTCCAAACATCTTAAAAACAACCGTACTGTAAAATGGTGGTTTTACATTAATTGTTATTAATGCCCCTTCTTCGTTCCAGGCTGCATCATTGTTTGATCCAATAACATGTAAAATAGTTTTCCCATAAGGGAGATTATGAAATGAAACATTATTTGTATTTCCCAAATCTATCCATTCATCATCTTTTCCCTCCAGTTTGTATTTATATCTGTTTTTCCCAGGAACAGAATAATCAAGAGCAGAAAACTCAATATAAATTTCACGATCAGAATGTAATAAATTGATCTCTTTCGCGTGTATTATTGACTCCTTAATTATAACTCTCCCATCATCCATTTCGCCAACCGCAATTATATTGTTTGAAATTTTCAGATCAGTAAATACAATCGATGGAATATTAGGGTTTTTCCTTATGCTATCAGGATGAAAAATGTTGAAACCATTACTTCCACCAAATAAAAGAGTCCCGTTACGACATTTATACCATGCATTTGAATTAAACTCATTTCCCTGCAAGCCATCCCTGACGTCAAAGTTTAAAAAATGTTCATTCTCAAAATCAAACTGACTGATACCCAGATTATGGCTTAGCCACAATTCTCCCTTATCGTCTTCTAAAATCCCATAGATAACATTATTCGGAAGACCGGTACTTTCAGTTAGCCAGGTAAAAACATCTTCATCTCTTGAATATAAAATCAGGCCATGTCCGAATGTCCCCGCCCAAATGTTTCCATTTTTATCTTCGTGAAGTGAAAGTATGTAATTAAAAGAAAAGTTTGTGGAATCATTTGAGTCTTTATTGTATGAAATAAACTTTCCTGTTTCTTTATTAAACCTGTTTATTCCACCTCCGGCTGTAGCAATCCAAATTTCACCCAAATAATCTTCAATGATAGAATAAATCCTGTTGTTGCTAATTGATCCGGAAGAATCAGGATTATGAATATAAGATGTAAATTCTTCCGTTTCAGGATCAAATTTCTTCAGCCCATCCCCATTGGTTCCAATCCACAGCAATCCTGAATTGTCCTCCATAAGTGAAATAATATTATTCCCACTTATGCTTCCCGGCTTTCCCTGTCCATTTAAATAATGCCGGATGTTATTATTCTTCTGGTCATATCGCATTAAACCTAAGCCCTTTACACCTAACCAGTAAATATTATCTCTGCCTACATGTATAGAGTAAATAGCCCGGCCTTCAAGCAAGCTTCCAATTCTCCCTTTAAGACTTAGTAAACTACCTGATACCGGATCATAAATACTAAGACCCTTTTCTGTCCCAATCAAAATATTACCCTGCTTATCCTCCGAAAAAGCCCGGATCATATTATCTTTTAAATAATCAGGTTTATTATACTCTGAAATTATATGATGAAACCTGCTTTTCGAAGGATTAATCAGGTTTACCCCGCTATAAGTAGTCCCAATCCATACGAAACCATTGTTTTCAGAATAAAGGCTATTTATATTATTGTCACTTAGGGAATGTTCATTAAGAGGATCGTGCTGGAACACATCAACTAAATCATTTGGCAGAGAGATCCGGTAGAGACCATTATTTGTTCCTGTCCATATCACCTCTTCAGTACCTCCACTGATGGCATTAATTGTCAACCTGTTATTTAGTTCCCCGGAACCTAAGTTAAAATGCTTGAAACTTTCTGTCTTTCTGTCAAATATAAATAATCCAGAATTTTTCGTTCCTATCCATAAAACTCCACTGTTATCCTCAAACAAGGAGATTATCCTGTTCCTCAAACAAGGCCCCGGCAGATTATATCCTAAGAAAGAATCAGTTTTGTCATTATATACTTTAAGTCCATTGTTTGTTCCAATCCACAATGTGCCCAAGTGGTCAACAATCATAGCATTAATTGTATTCCCTTCAGTACAGATGTCCTCCCCTTGCTGATTCATATAATACCTTTTAAAGACCTGTGAGTCCTTACCCATCCGGTTTAATCCCATATTTGTTCCAACCCAGAGATGTCCATTATTGTCTTCAGCAAGGGCACGTACATAATTATCACTCAGACTTCCATCGTCTTCCTGATCATAATAATATGATATAAAGGAGTTATTTTCACGATTATACTTGTTAAGGCCTACAAAGGTCCCTATCCACATTGTTCCGGATGCATCTTCAAAAATGGACCAGATTGCACTATGACTGAGACTTTGAGCATTACCCGATTCATGTTTAAATACTTTTATCCGGTTCCCGTCATACATATTCAAGCCATCTTCTGTTCCAAACCATAAGAACCCTACTTTATCCTTGAGAACAGAGTTGACAGTTGCCTGTGAAAGATTTTTCTTATATGAAATATGCTCGAAATAAAGATCATTCTTCTGTGCTTTCAACAGTTCTCCGGGAGTCAAAAGGAAGGCAATGAAAAAAATTGTAATAATACATTTCCAAACATGAAATTCAGACCGGCAAAAACTATTTTTTAGATTAGTAGTCATTTCATTCAATGAGTTAAAACAATACGATTTTCAGCAATGAACAAAATTACAAATTTCTATGGATAAGAATAACTAATCGAGGCTTTGCGTTCCAGGCTTTTAAGATTGAGCTTTTGACATTTGACATGTTCTGGTCTCACAAGAAA
Source organism: Bacteroidota bacterium (assembly GCA_034659155.1). Classification (GTDB taxonomy): domain Bacteria; phylum Bacteroidota; class Bacteroidia; order Bacteroidales; family VadinHA17; genus JAYEGO01. Next base: position 14,148 of record JAYEGO010000075.1, read on the forward strand.
GGTTGAATTCCATTCGTGTATTAATCTTACACTCATATTCGTCAGGCCAGCTTGCCTGCAACACACTCTTCCCACAGTGGTCAGACGAAATGTCTTACTCACTACTCATCTCTCATTCTCTTTTCTTGTCTTGCGCCTTTAGCCCTGCGCCCTCCGCCTCTGCTTCTCTCCTCTTCGCTAAATTCTTCCTTGTTTTTGCATAATTCTTCCTTCTAAGCATATGCCCATTCCTTATTTCTGTATGATTTGGACAGGCCAGTTTAAAAAAATAGTTAGAATTTTATCTTTATATTGTCTTTACATAAAATCTATTGATTTCAATAATGTACAACGATAACACTTTATTCATTTAAAATTTCTTACTATGAAAAAAATCTACTTATTAATTTTAGTAATGTTTATTGGTATCTGGAGCATGAATGCACAGAAGCCAATTCCAAAAACCAGCTGGTCGCTGGTCTCTGTTGACAGTGAAGAGACTTCTGGTGAAGACGGAGCCGCCACAAATTCTTTTGATGGCGATGTTGGTACTTTCTGGCATACAGATTGGGCCACCACCGGTGATCCTTATCCTCACGAGATAGTTATTGATCTTGGGGCATCTTATGATATTATTGGATTTCAGTTTACTCCAAGAACAGGGAATACTGCTGGAGTTCCTGATACTTTTGCCTTATTTATCAGTACAGATAATGTAACATGGGACTCTGTTGCTGGCGGGCTATGGGATGCTCCATATGATGTGGTACGTACCGAAGCCTTTACTAAAACCGGACAGTACTTCAGGTTTGTTGGTGTATCCGGACAGGGAACTTATCTTCACACTGTTTGTGCGGAGTTTGATATTTTAGTATTGGGAGCCGATTTTGAGGCAGATCAAACAACGATTATGAGAGATGGATCTGTAAACTTTACAGATTTATCTGGAAACTCTCCTGTTAAATGGGTATGGACTTTTGAAGGAGGAACTCCCGCAACTTCAACAGATCAGCACCCTTCGGTAACTTATAATACTGCCGGGAACTACGATGTGCAATTGATCTCCATACCCGATGTGGGGGATCCAAGCCAGAATGATACTACAACATATACAAATTATATTACCGTTGACATTCCCAATATTTCGCAGGCTGATTGGTCTGTAGTTTATGTAAATAGTACCTATGGGACACAGGTTGCTGAAAATGTATTTGATGGAGATCCTGGCACTATATGGCACTCTGACTGGGCTGCCGGTGATCCTTATCCTCATACTATAATTATTGATCTTGGAGCAACCTATGATATGGAGGGCTTTTCTTATACGCCAAGATCAGCCGGTGGAAATGGAACCGTTGATGAATATGAATTTTATGTTACAAAGGATCTTCCTTCTGATATTAAAGATGGCACCTGGGGAACTGCTGTTTCAAGTGGTACATGGTTTGCACCATGGGATGTTGTGCGAAGTGAATTTTTTGGTACATCAACAATTGGAAGATATATCATATTTTATATGCTGTCAGAAAAAACTGATGCTTCCTATGCCTCCTGTTCAGAGATAAATGTTAAAGGAGAACTTTATGGTGCAGCCTTTACAGCAAATAAGACAGAAATTTTTGCCACACAGTCTGTAGACTTTACAGACCTGTCTTCAGGAACACCCAGCGCATGGGAGTGGACTTTTACGGGAGGAGACCCTGCAACATCAGCAGATCAAAATCCATCTGGCATTAAGTATACTGCAGGAGGTTCATTTGATGTGCAACTGGTAATGACCCCTCCATCAGGTGTTGGTGATAATGACACCCTGGTTAAAGCAGGCTATATTAATGTTCAGGCAGCTCCTACAGCAAAACCTGTTTCAACAGATGGATGGTCTGTAGTTTATGTTGACAGTGAAGAACCTGGCCAGGTTGCAGAACATGTATTCGACCTGGACCCTGAAACAATCTGGCATACAGGATGGTCGGCCGGAGATATTCCCTATCCGCATGAGCTCGTAATTGACCTTGGAGCGAATTATGAACTGGTTGGATTTGCATATTCTCCCAGGTCAGGAGGAGGTAATGGAACAGTATCACAATATGAATTCCTTACAAGTATTGATGCTGAGCTATATGACCTTGCAGACAGTGGCACCTGGGTTGATAACTGGTCTGACACCAGGACGGAAATGTTTGCCGCACCGGTAACAAGCCGTTTTATTAAATTCCTTGCTAAATCTGAGAAAAATGGTAACGCCTGGGCTTCTTGTTCTGAACTAGTGGTTTTTGTAACAATTACTGGAGTTGAATTTGGTTCAAATGAGACCTTTATTGAAAAAGCGGGTGAAATTGACTTTGTAGATTTCTCTGCCGGTGATCCTACAGGCTGGAGCTGGACATTCGAAGGTGGAACTCCGTCTAGCTCAACTGAACAAAGCCCTCTAGGTATTGTTTATAATGATCTGGGTACCTTTGATGTAACTTTAATTACTACAGGAGGAACAGCCCCTGGAACACTGACTAAGACAGACTATGTTACAGTAGATTATGCTATTCCAGGAATTGGAACAGGAGTATACATAGATACTGTTGAGATCGGAAAAGTAATGGCAAATTATACCCAAAGGGATGGTGGATATGTTGATTATACCGATATTGCCCCAACTCTGATCAAGGGTGAAACTTACAGTCTGAAAGTAACACATATTGTTCCCTGGGCCGGTTATGACAGTCGCCAGGGTGTATGGATTGACTGGAACAATGACGGATTCCTGGATGTTGATACTGAAACTATGCTGGATGATACAATTCCAGTTAATTTTACAGTTCCGGCAACTGCAGTATTGGGTACCACGAGGATGCGTGTCTTAGGAAGACTTTGGAGTGGCACTCCCGATCCATATGAAAAGGTGGACTATGGAGAGATTGAGGACTATAGTATTGTTGTCGCAGATCTGGCAGCCGGAGTACCTGTAGCAGCATTTAGCGCAGATACTACCAAGGGGTGTGAAGGAAGTATGATTATTACTTTTACTGACGAAAGCACTAACACTCCAACAAGCTGGGCATGGACTTTTGCTGGCGGTACTCCCGCAAGCAGCGACCTCCAGAATCCTGTTGTAATCTATGAAACAGCAGGCACATTTGATGTTAGCTTAACAGCCACACAAACCAGTGGAACCGATGATGAAGTTAAGGCAGCTTTCATTACTGTTAATGGTTTACCAGCAGTTCTTGCCGGGGATGATGATAAAGTCTGCAGAAAAACAGAGGTGACATTATCAGGAGCAGGAGCAGATAGTTATGAATGGAATAATGGAGTTGTAGATGGTGTTGCATTTATTCCTACTGACTCACTGGCATATATTGTAACCGGAACAGATGCCAACGGATGTGTTAATACCGATACCGTGAGCATTGCTCTTGAAGCACAGGTAGATACTCTGGTAACAATGTCTGGTACTACATTGACTGCCAACGCTGCCGGAGCCACATTACAATGGATAGATTGTTCTGATGGTTCAGCTGTTTCAGGAGAAACAAATGCTGCTTTTACTCCAACCGCCAATGGTGATTATGCTGTTGTTGTAAATGATGGTACATGTTCTGACACATCTTCATGTTACACAGTGGTTGTAGTTGGAATTTTTGACAATGACCCTAACAGGGAAGTTTCAATATATCCAAATCCAAGCCAGGGCCAGTTTAATGTAATCCTGAACAAGGCTGACGCTACTATTAAGGTTTATAATTCATTAGGAACATTAGTTTTAACAAGGGAAAAGGCCACAAAGAATGAACTAATTGAGCTTAATGTAAAAGGACTTTACATTATTGAGGTTGAGTCAGACGGGAAGCTTTATACCCGGAGGCTTGTCATTCAATAATTAAAGTTAAACCTCAGGTCAGGAAACTGACTGATACAGTATAATCTTAAAAAAAGCAGGTAAATTTAGTTTACCTGCTTTTTTTATCAGAAGGTATCCAAAAAGTAAAAGTACGTCACTCTGAACTTACCTGCCGGCCGGCAGGCAGGATTACTCCCTGCGGTCATGAGTAAGTTCAGCATGACGAGAACCAGACTTTTTGGACACCCTCTTGATGGTTATTTTATTTTGTCATTTCCCGGATAGTATTTTCTTTCCACCAACAATAAAAATTACTCCAAGGATGGTTATTAATCCACCGGCAAACTGGTGAGCAGATGGAAAAAGTCCAAAATAAATCAGGGCTCCAAGCAATACAAACAAACCTTTTGAACTCTGAATGATAGATACACGGGAAGCTTCAAGATATTTAATTGCTGAATATTGAGTCAGGGCGGTTAAAAATGGTCCAAGCAAGGAACCCAAAATGATATTATACAATCCTTTCCATGAAATAACTAAACTCACATCCTTTGCCAGCACTAACAATGCAGAAAATACAAATAAAAATAACACCCTGTTAATGCTTAGAATAGGAGCATCAATCCTGGCAACAGACTTCTTTGCAAGAATAAAAGCTAAGCTAAGAATAAAAGATGATAAGAGCACCAGTCCGGTACCTCTTATGAAAATTTCAGAAAGCACCCCCCCGCCTTTATAACTGATAATAAAAGCTCCGGAAAGCGCAAGGACAAATCCTATGATCTCGATTTTATT
>JAYEGO010000076.1:0-5274 GCA_034659155.1 Bacteroidota bacterium
AGTAGCTACAATGTTTTTTAAACCTGATGCTTATAAAGGGGATATCACAGTTGACTATGTGGGCATGGAGATCCCGAATGACTTTATTGTAGGATATGGACTGGATTACGACGGATATGGAAGAAATCTGAAAGACTTATATGTTCTGGATAAATAAACCTGATTCACTATGATTAATATTGTATTATTTGGCCCTCCGGGATCTGGAAAAGGAACCCAATCACAAAAGCTTATTGATAAGTACGGATTGATACACCTGTCAACCGGAGATATACTCAGGAATGAAATTACGGAAGGAACAGAGCTTGGCAATAAAGCAAAAAAGTTTATGGATGCAGGCGAACTGGTTCCGGATGAGGATGTTATAGCCATGGTAGTTCATAAGCTGGCGGAATATGAGACTCCGATGGGTTTTATTTTTGATGGCTTCCCCCGTACCCCGGAACAGGCACGATCGGTAAGACATAGTTTGACAGACAGGGATTTGCGCATAAATATCATGATCACCCTGGAGGTTCACCGTGAAGAATTGATAAGCAGGTTGGTAAAGAGAGGGGAGGAAACAGGGAGGTCGGATGATGCAAGGAGTATTATTGAAAAACGTCTGGAAGTGTATCATCAACAATCAAAGCCTGTAATTGACTTTTATGACAATATGCGTAAATATGTGGCCATAGATGGTATGGGGACAATCGATGAAATTTTCGACAGGATTGTTTGTGCTGTGGAAGCCTGTATTTAAGGCCTTATTACAAATTCCAATTTATTTCAAATGACCGGAACCAATTTTGTTGATTACTTAAAAATATTTTGCCGGTCGGGAAAAGGTGGCGCGGGCTCTACGCATTTGCGCAGGGAAAAATATATTCCAAAAGGTGGCCCTGATGGAGGAGATGGGGGTCGTGGAGGTCATATTATTTTAAGGGGCAACCAGCAACTCTGGACCCTTTTACATCTGAAATACCAAAAACACATAAGAGCAGATAATGGCGGCAATGGGGCAGGAGCCCTGAAAACAGGTTCCGATGGGAAAGATGCAGTCATTGAAGTACCTCTTGGCACTGTAGCCAGGAATTCTGAAACCGGGGAGATATTGTTTGAAATACTGGAGCATGATGAGGAAGTGATCATGGTTCATGGAGGAAGGGGAGGTTTGGGCAATAACCACTTTAAAACTTCAACCAATCAAACACCCATGTATTCTCAACCAGGTGAACCTGCCGTGGAAGGTTGGTTTGTAATGGAGTTAAAGGTTCTTGCAGATGTTGGTCTTGTGGGCTTTCCAAATGCTGGTAAATCAACTCTCTTATCGGTGGTTTCAGCGGCGAAGCCCAAAATAGCAAATTATCCTTTTACCACCCTTGTTCCAAATCTGGGTATTGTATCATATTATGATGATAAATCATTTGTTATGGCAGATATCCCTGGAATAATAGAGGGCGCTCATGAGGGAAAGGGCCTGGGATTAAGATTTTTGAGACATATTGAAAGAAACTCCATGTTACTCTTTATAGTTCCATCTGATTCAGATGATATTGGCAAAGAATACTCTGTTCTTCTGGAGGAGCTAAAAAAGTATAGTCCCGAAATGCTTGATAAAAGAAGGGTTTTGGCAATATCGAAATCAGATTTTCTGGATGAAGAGTTAAAAGATGAGATAAAAAAAGATCTTCCGGAGCTTCCATGGTGTTTCATTTCTTCTATTACAGGTGAAGGTCTGACCGAGATAAAAGATTTAATTTGGAAAGAACTGGGAGGGAACTAAAAACCTAAGTTCAATATCGTAATATTATATCATCTATTGTTTTGAAATCCTGTAGGGATGACATATTTATAGAAAGTATCTTAACCTGTTTGCCAAGTCCCGTTAGGGATGATATATTTAAATTGTTATTATTCTAAAGCTAATATGCTAAGGATTTTAAAACAGAGCCTAAAAAATAAATACAGAAATGATTGAATTTCTGGATGGAATAGATAAATCCTTTTTCCTTTTTTTGAATGCCTGTCATTCTGATTTCTGGGATCCCATAATGTTTTGGATCAGCGGGAAAAGTTCCTGGATATTTTTGTATGTGTTGATCCTGGTATGGCTTGGAGTAAAACATAAATGGAGAATACTGATCATTATGTTGTTTGTTATCCTGTTGGTTACTGCGACTGATCAAATTTCGGTACATTTCTTTAAGAATGTATTTCAAAGGTTTCGGCCATGCCATAATCCCGAATTAAAGCAACTTGTACACCTGGTACACAATCACTGTGGCGGGAAATTTGGTTTTGTTTCTTCACATGCTGCCAATACATTTGGAGTAGCTATATTTTCATCAGCATTGATAAAAAATAAATATTATAAATGGCTCATAATATTTTGGGCAGTTCTGGTTTCTTATAGCCGTATCTATCTGGGTGTACACTATCCGGGAGATATACTTGGAGGTGCATTGCTGGGTGCTGGAATTGGCTTTTTGTTAGCCAGACTTTACACCCTGGTTGGATCCAGATACCTGAATAATATTGCCTTTTTCAATAAGTGACAGACAGGTTGGAGGCAAAGATATAGAGTAGCCACAAACCTGCCTGCCGGTAGACAGGGACACGGAGGTACAAAGAAACACCAAGAAGAATTACAAGGGATAAAAAAGAACTTGGTGAATTTTAGTGCCTTGGAGCCTTGGTGGCAAAGAACAGAGTAGCAACTAATCCGCCTGCCCGGCAGGTATCCCGGCAACAAAGTTCATCGGGATCTGAATAAAATTAAATCGAACTTCTGCCTGTTGTTAAACAACTTCACAAGTATGAAATGTATTATAAGTAAAATATCAGATCCTTATTTTAACCTTGCTTCCGAAGAATACCTTCTAAAAAACCGGAATGAGGATTTCTTTTTATTATATAGAAATGAGCCTTCCATAATTATTGGGAAGCATCAGAATGCTTTTGCAGAGATAAATTGGGATTTTGTAATAAAACACAAGATTAAGGTAGCAAGAAGGCTGTCAGGAGGCGGTACTGTTTACCATGATCGTGGAAATTTAAATTTTGCTTTTATAAGAAAAGGACTTGAAGGGAAGCTGGTTGATTTTAAGAAATATACGGCTCCAATACAAGAGGCTCTTGATAAAATGGGCATTGAGACAAAATTTGAAGGATACAATAGTTTAAATTTGAATGGTTTAAAAGTGTCGGGGAATGCAGAACATGTTTTTAAAAAGCGCGTTTTACATCATGGCACTTTACTGTTCTCAACCGATCTGGCAAATCTGGAAGAAGCTATCAGTATCAGTCCTGGCCAGTACTCAGATAAAGCTGTTAAATCAGTAAGGGCAAAGGTTACAAATATCAGCGAGAGCTTAGAAAATAAACTTACAATTGAAGAGTTTGAATCAGGAGTAATGCATTATTTCCGGGAATCTGACCCCGGCAGTGAAACTTATGTTTTTGACAGGAAGGAAATTCAACAGATCAATAGATTAAAAGCTCAAAAGTATGAGACCTGGAGATGGATTTTCTCTTATTCTCCAAAATATAAATTTAGTAAAACAATAGAATTGAATAAGGGAAGTCTTGAAGTAAAGATAGATGTAGATAAAGGAATAATTGAAAATGCGAATATTAGTGGAAGTATACTTCTTTCGGAAAAATTGAAAGAGCTTGAAGCTTTATTACCAGGATTATATCATAAACCAGACCAGATTTTGGGAGCCTGGGAAAAAGCTACAGGCCAGATCACATTCTCACAAAAAGAAATGAATACTATACTCTCTGCTTTTTTTTAATCTTATCGAGTGGGTTCAGTTTTAATTCAAGTTCAGGATGACCAAAAAATAGCCTTTTGAGACAAACCCAAAGGTCTCATAAATAGCTTTCTGAAATTGCAGATTGTCAGCAGATCCCGAAACAAGCCTGTTCCGGGTTTATCAGGAGGTTTAGGATGACAGCAGCTAATAACAGCCGAAAAATATTAGCCTTACATATAATAACGAAGAAAAAAATCACCATATACTAAATAGATTTTAATTATTTTCGGGGCATATAATAGTTAAGATTTTAATATTGATGGATTATTTAAGGTCAACTCTTATTTGGTTTTTTTATATTCTAATGCTCGTGGTATTTTATCCACCGGCCTTGATGATCTGGCTTTTAACAGTCCTTTTCGACAGACGTCTCTGGCTATTGCATAAGTATTCATGTTTCTGGGCTTCAACATATACATGGTTTAATCCTTACTGGAGAATCTCAATTGAAGGGAAAGAGAAAATTGATCCGGAGAATGTTTATATTTTCATTTCAAATCATCAATCCCTGGTTGATATACTGGTAATATACCGGACATTCATTCATTTCAAATGGATATCAAAGGCTGAATTATTCAGGGTTCCTTTTGCCGGGTGGAACATGTGGGCAAACAGGTACATTGCATTAGAAAGAGGGAATAGAGCGAGCATAGTAAAAATGATGGAGGACGCAGAAAGAACTATTCAAGCCGGCTCATCTGTAATGATCTTCCCTGAGGGAACCCGGTCGGAGGATACCAGGATCATCAAATTTAAGGAAGGAGCTTTTAAACTGGCTAAACAATCTGAAACTTCAATTATTCCAGTAGTTCTGGATGGAACCGGAGATGCTCTTCCACCCAGGGGATTTGTATTTAAAGGTAAACATACTATCAGACTTAGATTCTTAGATCCAATTCCACTTGAGGAAATTATTTCAATTGATTCAAAAGATCTGATGATTAAAACCAGGGAGTTGATGATTGATGAACTCAATAAAAAATCTGCTGCCAATTCATAAACAACTATGTTAAGCAAAAGCCAAAAAATAAAATTGCGAAAGATGGGCTATTTTGCTGATCAGCAGGGAATCATGAATCGTTTTCTGCATGATCCAGGGGCGTGGGAAAGCCATCTGGCCAATTCCAGCCAATATGTGTTAAACTTTGTAAGAAAGAACAAGCCAGGAAAGGTTGTAATTTTGGGAAGTGGTTGGCTGTTAGATGTTCCGTTTGAGGAATTATCGGAATTCAGCTCAGAGTTAGTGCTGGTTGATATTCATCATCCACGGCAAATAAGGCATAAACTCAGAAATATTCAGAATGTAGTTTTCATGGAATATGAAATTTCAGGAGGTACAGCATATGAGGTATATGATATGGTCAATGGGGTAAAGAAAGGGATTAAGAATGGGCTGAAAGATATTGAATGCCGGGGTTTTAAGAAAGAAATTGAAGCAGATTATTTTATTTCAATAAATATCTTAGATCAGTTG
>JAYEGO010000077.1:0-5273 GCA_034659155.1 Bacteroidota bacterium
GTATGTGCTTCCCTGGTTATTAACTGCAACAATGGGTTTGATCTGCAACATTTGGGCAATAAAGCCTTTTACTTTACTTACCCGGCCACTTTCTACAATTTTTTTCATTGATTTCACACTCACCAGAACTTCTGAACGATTTGACCAATTTAAAAAATTGTCAACAATTTCCTGATGGCCTCTCCCTGCCTCAATGGCCATTCCAACCCTGTACACTAATAAACCCATGGCCCCGGATAGAGTTTTTGAATTGAGCACAGATATTTGCTTCCCTGTTTCAGCAGTTACCTTTTCAGCTGCAACTTTTGCACCCCTCCATGTACCACTCAATTCTTTTGAGAAATGAACAGAAAGTATGGAGTCATAATGTGTTAACAGATTTGAATAAAGATTTGTGAAAGCCTTTTCACTGGGTTGTGATGTGCTAGTCTTCTGACTGGTATTTCCTAAAATATTATAAAATTGTGTTGGTGTAATGGTCACCTTGTCGAGGTATTGGTTCTCGCCAATTATTAGGTTCATAGGAATTATATGCACCTGGTAGTGATTGAGGATTTCCTCCGGCAGATCACATCCCGAATCGGTTACAATAGCAATATTCCATTTTCGCTGGTGAGCAGCCATGAATTGCTTACGCATATCATCAGCTTTCTGGTAAGCTATGCTTCCTAAATGCCTTAATTCATCCATAAGCTTTTCGGGATGATCGGTATGCACATGTATGCGCATCATTTTCTGTGTTCCAGCTATAACTACAGAATCTCCATAAGATTTTACAGTACTTTCAATTCGTGTTTTTTCAAGGCTTTCTCCTTTAATTAACGCCTCTGTACAAAACCTGTAATTGAAAGTTTCATGAGACATTTCAGGAATCTCCTCAACTATTTCAATATCCTGATGAGCAGAAATAAGTTTTTTCAGATCATAGTTCTTGAGAAATTCTATCATTCCTTCCAGGAAAAGGACAAATCCTTTCGCACCCGCATCTACAACACCTGCCTTTGCTAAAACTTTCAGCTTTTGCGGAGTTTCTTTCAAAGACTTTTTTGCAGCTTCAAGAGACTTGATGAAAACAGACCGAAAATCTGAGTTTGAGTTTTTATGCTCATACATAAATTCAGACCATTCTCTGATCACAGTTAACATAGTGCCTTCTACAGGTTCTGCAATGGCATCATACAAATAACGAATGGAATTTTTCAATGTAATAGCAAATTCTTCCAGGCTTATTGTGTGGCAATCATCGGTTTCTTCATGAATTCCATTCAGAAACTGTGCAAAGATCACACCTGAGTTGCCCCGCGCCCCAATCAGGGCCGCTTCTGCAATGATCCCGGTGGTTTCTTTGTAAGACCTGTTAGGCTTAATTGTTTCGATAATTGCACGGACAGTTGAAGCCAGATTGGTCCCAGTATCAGCATCTGGGACAGGAAATACATTCAGCTTATTGATCTCCTGCTGATGTTCGAGAATTTTTCTTGCTCCCGAATAAAATAAGTAAAAAAAATTTCTGCCATCCAGGTTATTTTGATTTGCCATAATTGTTTAATAAAAAAACGGTCGAAATTAAGCATAATAATCTTTGCGCCAAAATGTAGGGACAGCTACCTATTTTATATTTCTGTCTTTCAGCCATTTAACACAATGCTATTTCAGACAAAGCCAGTATTATTGACAGAATAAGGGTCAATGCTTTAATGAAGAAAATGATGGAGTCGAAAAAGGACTGGTTGTTCTCAAACCTCTCTCAATAGTTGGTTCTTTTCTTCTGAAAAATCTAAAAAAGGATATTGTTTCTGAAGCTCCTCTATATTCTTTAGTACCTGAGCTTGAAAAGATTTATAAGATTCCGAGCTGGGGTCAAAAGGCTTGTGTTTGACTGCCTTAAGAATATTTTCAATTTTGGGAACAAGGTTAATAGCACTTTTATCCAGTAAAACTTTCTGAAATTTGTCCCAGATATAATCAACTGCTGCCGGTGAAATGTGGATCATGTCCTCAGCGTAAAACCTATAATCCCTGAGGTCATCCATCATTAGTTCGTATGATGGAAAGTATTCTGCATTTGGAAATATATTTACAAGTCTATGAATAGCCACTAACAAAATTGCCTTGCTCAATTGATTTCCTGTGGCACCATCTTTCCAGTGCCTGATTGGGCTCAAAGTAAAAATAATTTTTAATCCGGGATTAAAACGAACTAAACTATTGATTAATTTTTCGTAATTATCAGCAATTTCTTCAGAGCTTAAAAGCCTGTAATTAAAAAGTTTTGAGGGCAATTTATGACAATTTGAAACTACCTGACTCCTTTCTGCCAATTCATATACTCGGGCCGTTCCTAAGCTAATAAAAAGAAAGTCCGCTTTTTTGAGGAATTTCGATGAATCTTGTATTTTTTGATTGATTCTATCAAGGCAAAGCTTTTTGTCATGATGAGAAAAACTGGTATGGTGATAAAAACTATACCATCTATCGTTGTGAAAGTTCAAATCTTCCTCCTGAAAACTCTCGTTTGTAATTAACTTTTCAAGACTGCTTTTTACTGATGCAGGATTATAAATGATTCCAAAAGGATTCACGTTTGTCTGAAACTTCAGCTCCTGCATTCTCTCACCAATATGATTTGTAAAGCAGGAACCCAAAAATATAAGCCTGGATTGATAAGAAGCTTTCCAGTCAAATTCAGGAACCTTTACTTCTGTTCTAAATTGCTTCATTTTTCTGCATTCTGTGAATATAAATTATCAAGCCATTGTATAAGAAAGGCTATTACTTCTTCCTTTTCTGGTTCATTATGTGTTTCATGATGCAATCCATCCCACATTTTAAAACTGATTTTTTCTTTATTCATATTATACAGTTCCTCTGAACTCTTGGGATCGGTGATTAGATCATCACTTCCATGCATCAGTAAAACGGGCAGATTTAACTTTCCTGGATTTTCCAGGATATACCTGGCTGCATCTGTAAATTGAATAAATACACGAAATGAAGTTTTATCATGAACCAGGGGGTCAGATTTATACTTCTCAACAACTGACTGGTCACGTGAAACCTTTTTAGGATCAAGGCCGGAACTAATGACCAGCCCCGGCATAATCCAGTATAAAAATCTAATTAATCCTACCACAAATCCAGGCATTTCGTCCACAAGCCTGAACCATGGAGATGTACAAATCAGTCCAAGAAGCTTATTTTTCCTGTGCATATCGTAATACAACACAAGGCTTCCCCCCAGGCTATGACCATACAGGACTACCGGAAGGTTTGGGAAAAGCCTGGCGGCTGTTTCTATCAAAAGGTCTATATCCTCAAGTAAGGCATCATAAGAAGGAATTTGACCATGTTTCCCTTGAGACTTTCCACAACCCCTTAAATCAGATGCAAGCATTACGTATCTGCTGGCTACTAGTTTTTCTGCTACATGCTCATATCTTGAAGAGTGCTCACCAATGCCATGAACCAGGCATATTACTCCTTTTGCCTGGCCATCAGGAGCCCAATACTGCATAAACAACTCCAATCCATCAAAACTCGTTTCTGTAAAATTTTCATATTTCATAATCACAAATAATATATATAAAAGGCTTTATAGATTTCTTTAGAAGCCCTAACTTTGAATTAAGTTCTTAAATGTAAAAAAATGCAGGAAGCAATACAAATTAGTACAGCACATCACAATGGGCTTACAGACATTACACCGGAGGTTGAACGAATACTTGTTGAAAGCAAGATTGAGGAAGGATTGATAAATGTGTATGTAAGAGGGGCTACCGCGGCAATAATGATACAGGAAAACTGGGATCAATCGGTTCAGAATGATGTAATCAGACTTTTAGGTGAATTGATACCTCATGGTGTATGGGAACATGACCGTCAGGATGGAAACGGAGATTCTCATTTGAAAGCCGGTCTGGTAGGTCCCTCAGAAACTATTCCAATAATGAATGGGAAGATGGGCCTCTCAACCTGGCAAAATATTTTTTTATGCGAGTTTGACGGACCCCGGAGCAAAAGAGAAATTGTTGTTACACTTTATAATTCAGGTTAAACAATGAGCAAATTCACATATTTGAATTTTCCCATTTCAATAAACTTCTATTCTATAGTATTTCTTACTTGCCAGGTTCCAAACAACCCAGTTTTATGCTTTATCAAGAAATTTCAGGTTACGCTTCAACCCATCAAAGCCTGTTCTACTCAAGGCGGAAACACTGAACATTTCATTAAACTCATCTTCTTTCAGATTGTTCCAGTCATTTTTCCCCATTTCCAGGAACTTGCTTTCCGGGTAAAACTCTTTCGTTCTATGCGGCTGTGTTTTCCCATTCCATGGACATACATCCTGGCAAATATCACATCCAAACAGCCTGTTCTTGAATTCATCTTTGAATTGATCTGGAATTTCACCTTTCTTTTCAATGGTAAAATAAGAAATACATTTACTTCCATTCACTACATATGGTTGAATAATAGCTCCTGTAGGACAGGCATCAATACACATAGTGCAGTTGCCACAATAATTCTTAATGAGAGTTTCCTCCGTAAGTTCCAGATCAATGATCAGTTCTCCGATAAAAACAAAAGATCCGTGTTCTTTTGAGATCAACATGGTATTCTTACCAATCCATCCTAAACCTGCATTTCTTGCCCACGCCCGGTCCAGTACAGGAGCTGAATCCACAAAGGCTCTCCCTGCAACTTCCCCAAATTCCTCTTGAATAAACTCAAGAAGGTCTTTCAACTTTCGTTTCATCACAAAATGATAGTCTTCCCCATATGCATATTTTGAAATTACCGGGGCTTCTTTATCTTTCTGCTCTTCCGCAGGGAAATAGTTCAGAAGCACAGATATCACAGATTTTGCTCCTGGAACCAGTTTCCCGGGATTTGTTCTTTTATCAAAATAATTGGCCATATAAGACATTTCTCCATGCATGTCTTTTTCCAACCATTCCCTAAGCTTCTTTGAGTCTTCCTCCAAAAAACCAAGCCTGGAAATGCCACAGGCATCAAATCCCAATTTCAGGGCATAGGATTTAATTTTTTCTGAGTGAGCTTTTTGTAGAGACATCTTGATTGACTAAATATCAATAAGTAAATCTATAATATTATTTACATCAAAGGAATAATATATGTCAAGAATGAACTACCTCGTAGCAAAGCTGACGAGGTATCAAGATAGGAATTTGTTTTCAAAACGATGCAAGCCCTGTGAAATAGTGGCAAAGCCACTCCTGTAAAACAGGATTTCACGGGGCAAGCATCGG
>JAYEGO010000078.1:0-5266 GCA_034659155.1 Bacteroidota bacterium
AGTCTATAGGTCCAAAGTCGAAGAGTAAGAAGGCTGTAGACATTTTCTTCAACTATTCAACTATTCAACTATTCAACTATTCAATCCTTATTCGGGCATCCACGGCAAAAACATTGTCTCCTTCTCCCAAAAGAGGATTCAGGTCCATTTCAATTATTTCCGGTGCAATCAGTACCAGCTCAGATAGACGAACAAGAACTTCTGAAAATTTTGACTCATCAACCCCTGCCATGCCCCTGACCCCTTGAATCATTTTATATCCCTTAAGACTTGTAATCATATCAAGAGCTTCTTCCTTATGCAATGGAACCAGGGAACTTGAAACATCTTTCAGTATCTCAATAAAAATCCCTCCCAGTCCACCCAGTATCAGATGTCCGAATTTTTCATCCCGTTTAGCCCCGGCAAACAATTCAATTCCCGACTTCATGGCTTGCATGAGAACAGCATTAGTATCAGGTATATTTATCAGTTTAGTGAAATGCTTTCTTACTTCATCTTCTGTACGAATATTCAGGACTACACCTCCGACATCAGACTTATGCAGAGGTCCAATTACTTTCATAACCAGGGGAAATCCAATCTTCAGACTAGCTTTCAGAGCCTCCTGCAAGGAAGTTACAGCTCTTTCTTTTACACGGGCAATACCTGCAGCATCAAGAAGTTCTCCTACCTGGTCCGGCTTTAAATATCCCGACTCTGCCCCCTGAATAACAAGCCTTATCTTTTTCTTGTCCAGAACCTGAATTGTATCATCTTCCAGTGGTGGTAGTAGTGTCTTTGTTATGAGTGACAATGCCCTGGCAAAAATCACTTCATCCGGAAAGTTCACATGACCCATTTCAAGAAAACCTTCTATTTCTTCCCTGGCATTTATCAGCGATGGCAGAACAGGATAAAGAGGTTTCTTGCAGGTTTTCATCTTCCTGTCCAATAATTCATATACATCATACACCCTGGATAATCCTGGACTCCCAAATATCACAACCATTGCATCAATCTCATCGAAATCATTCTCACATGCCTCGATAATATCACCAAGTTGTTGTGCCGTACCTGTAGCAAGAAAATCGATCGGATTTGAAACAGAAGATCCGGGATGTAATTTCTCAAGCAAAGCATCAGCCTTGCCCCCGGACAATTGAGGCACCCTAAAGCCACCATCAGATAATGCATCAGTAAGCATTACTGCAGGTCCACCTGCATGTGTGATTACAGCAATATTCTTCCCTTGCGGAATTTTGTGTTGAAAAATGGAGGCAACCGTAGTGAGTTCCTCCCTGCCGAAACAACGTACAATCCCTGCTTTCCTAAACAAGGCATCTACTGCAGTGTCAGGAGATGCAAGAGCTCCGGTATGAGATGAAGCCGCCCGGCTTCCTGCTTCGGTACTACCTGCCTTAATTGCGGCAATCTTGCAGCCCTTTCTAACCAGGGAGGCAGCATGTTTCAATAACTTGTTTGGATTTCCTACATTTTCAATATAAAGGAGTTTGATCCCCGGACTGATTCCTTCCCTGTAATTTTCATCCATATATTCCAGCACATCCTCCACTCCTACCTGTGTGCTGTTTCCAACAGAATACACCGAAGCAAAAGTCAATCCTTTAATCATTCCCGATTCCATAATATATACCGCTGTAGCCCCGGAACCTGATATAAAATCAATGCCTTTAGGATCGGGTTTAGGCAAAGGTGTAGTAAATACGCCATAATAATTGTGATTCATAAACCCTATGCAATTAGGGCCAATCAAACAGGCACCTGTTTCTTCCACTGTGGTCAGCATCCTATTTTCAAAAAGTGCTCCCTCCTCACTTTCTTCTCCAAATCCGGCAGAAATAACAATAAAGGCCCTTGTTCCTTTTTTCTTTGCAAGGAACTCAACTGTGAGTGGGCAATACTTTGCAGCTATTGCAATTATTGCCAGTTCCGTGTCCGGCAAATTTTCCTGATCCTGATATGTTTTTATTCCCTGAATACTTTCAGCTTTAGGATTCAGCACATATAGCTTTCCCTGGTATCCACCATCAATTATATTTTTCAGGATCTTGCCTCCGGGTTTGGTTACATCCTCCGAACCTCCCACAACCACGATACTCTGCGGATCTAACAATTGCTGGTTTATCATATTTTTGTCTTTGGTAATATCTCTTTTCAAAGTTAACATAAGCCTGAAAATATTTATTATTCCTATGATTAATATTTCAAGTCTTATCCCAAAAAAAATGGAACAATGGAGTATTGGAACAATGGAACAATGGAATATTGGAATATTGGAATGTTGGAATGTTGGAATGTTGTCCCGAAAATCGTTCAGCAAAGCCGAATTTTGACTCGTAAAATCACCACCTCACTAATTTAATTATATATATTTGTAGATGTAAAATAACACTTTCTGTGGAATATTTCTTTTCCGACAATGGTCAAAAAAAATGAATCCTCGTTAAATTAACAATATCTCCTTAACAAATAACAAGCTAAAAAATGAAAAATCTTTTCCTTATTGCAGCCGTGATTTTTTCCGGCATTCAGTTAATTGCTCAACCAGATCTTGATTATTATCTGCCTGATAATGTAAATTACGATTCAAATATCCCTACGCCCGAGTCCGTACTTGGGTTCCAGGTTGGGGAATGGCTGGTAAGTCATGATAAGGTAGTTGAATATATGAAAGCAATTGAAGCCAGTTCTGACAGAGCCGTACTAATTGAATATGCACGTTCTTATGAAGATCGCCCATTGTTCCATCTAATATTTACCTCCCCTGAGAATCACAACAAGCTTGAACAAATTAAATCTGAACATCTGAAACTTTCTGATCCTGGGCAATCTTCTCAAATGAATACATCTGAAATGCCTGTTATAGTAATATTAGGTTATTCTATTCATGGAAATGAATCCAGTGGGGTAAATTCTTCTTTATTAACCGCTTATTACCTGGCTGCTGCCCAAGGTCCGGAAATTGACAAGATGCTATCTAATAGTGTGATCCTTGTAGATCCTGCATTGAATCCGGATGGAATCACCCGTTTTTCAACATGGGCTAATATGCATAAAAGCCAGGCTCTTTCAGCCGATCCTGCAGGTCGTGGATTTAATGAAGTATGGCCAGGGGGAAGAACTAATCATTATTGGTTTGACATGAACCGGGATTACATCCTTCTGGCAAATCCGGAAAGTCGCGGCCGGGTTACCAGGCTCCAGGAATGGAATCCAAATATTGTAACCGACCACCATGAAATGGGAGGGAGTTCAACATTTTTCTTTCAGCCAGGCATTCCCAGCAGAAACAATCCAATAACTCCGGTTAAAAATTATGAGCTCACACATAAAATTGGAGCCTATCATGCAAAGGCCCTTGATGACATTGGAACATTATACTTTTCTGAAGAAGTTTTTGACGATTATTATATCGGAAAAGGGTCATCCTATCCTGACATCAATTCTGGAGTTGGAATTCTATTTGAACAGGCAGGGATAAGAGGTTTTGAAAAGGAAACTCCCAATGGTATCATTGATTTTCCTTATGCCATCAAGAATCAATTTACGGTTAGCCTATCCACACTTAAAGCCAGTCAGGATCTCAAAAAAGAACTCCTGGATTACCAGGTAGAATTTTACAGTACCGCATTCAAACAGGCTGATCAGGAACAGACAAAAGCTTATGTTTTTGGAGATAAAAATGGCCTTGGAAGGATGTATGAATTCTTGAGGATACTAGAAAACCATAAAATTGAAGTATTTCAACTTAAGAATGACTATTCTTCAGGGAATAAACAGTTTAAGAAAAATTATTCATATATGGTCCCACTGAAACAAAAGAACTACAGATTGATTAAGGGACTATTTGAAACTATGAATAACTTCAACGATAGTAGTTTCTATGATGTATCTACCTGGACATTACCTATGTCATTTAACATTCCATATTCTAAAGTAAATGGACTTAAGGCAATGGGGTCAATCCAGGGGGATAAGCTGGCCTCTATTAATTTCCCCGAAGGTGAAATTACAGGATCATCAGATGCATACGCCTGGGTTTTCAGGTACGATGAATATTATGCTCCAAAAGCCGTAAATGCTCTCCTGGAAAAAGGTCTCAGGGTTAAGGTATCTACCCGAAGCTTCACTTATAAGGATGACAAGGTCAATGAATCTTTTGGGTATGGCACCATCCTGGTTCCTGCAGGAATCCAGGACATTTCTACAGATAAATTATATTCCTTATTAGAGAAAATATCTAAAAATTGTGGTATTGAAATATATGGAATAAATACCGGGCTTACCCCTTCCGGAATTGACCTGGGAAGTGGCAGTTTTGTGACCCTGAATAAACCCAGTATTTTAATGTTAGTTGGGGATGGAACAAGCAGCAGGGATGCGGGTGAAATCTGGCATCTCTTCGATACACGATATAAGATTCCAATAACCATGGTTGATGTAAGTAGGTTTAACCGGCTCAACCTGAATTCTTACAATGCGATTATTTTACCAGGTGGTTCTTATAATGGAATTAGTACAACCGGAGTTAATGAGCTGGATTCATGGATCAAAAATGGGGGTAGCTTAATTGCATATAAAGATGCCGCCCGGTGGGCCTCTTCAAAAGAACTAACAAGTACCAAATTTAAGAAGAATGTATCATCCGATCCTGGCCGTCTTATTCCATTTACAGACAGGAGAAAGGAATCGGGTAAACAATATATTAGCGGGGCAATTTTTGAAGTAAAATTGGATTTGAGTCATCCTCTTGCTTTTGGATTCCAACGCAATATTATACCGGTATTTAAAACAGGAACCTCCGTTGCCGAATTACCTGAAGTTTCATATTCATCACCTTTACGATATACTGCAACGCCTCTGATAAGTGGTTATGCATCACCTGAAAATATTGAGAGAATAAAAAACTCTCCTTTCCTCACCATTCACAATTCCGGAAGAGGAAGAGTAATCAGTATTATGGATAATACAAACTTCAGGGGTGTGTGGTATGGAACCAATAAGATCTTTGTGAATGCTGTCTTTTTTGGCCACCTTGTCAGCGGTTCTTCAAGATTCTAAAATTCATTTGCTGAATATTTCATAATAGAACCGAATATCTGGCTCTGTGAAGATTTTTATTTTGTGATCGAACATTCTTTTCTGAAATTTGTCAGTTCTTATGTATTTGACAATTGTTGTAATTTAATTCGAAAACAAAAATGAAAAAGAAATTTATAATTATTGCCACTATTGCTCTGCTATTGAGCCCTGTGGTAAATGC
>JAYEGO010000079.1:0-5252 GCA_034659155.1 Bacteroidota bacterium
GGTTGAGACCCTGGATAATCAGGGAGTAGAACTTGATGGAGAAGTCTTGCAAATCTTCTTTTTTAAGCTCCTTAAAAACGCAAACAATTTTTCGATGATCCTGAATATGTTTGAGAGCATGGTGGACCTGATGAAAGATATGGGCCCAATTGCCAAAGAAGTTGGCTATGACGTAATTGGGAAATTTCATGAATATGATCAAAAAGGATATTTTGAGTTTTTCAGTGAAGCCTTTAAGATTCTTGACAATATTGTAACACACTATTCAGTAGAAGATGTAAGGATGCTTGCCGACAATATAGTTAGCATAATGGATACTCTAAAAGGCCTTACTCAACCCGACATGATGAAAGCTATGAACAATGCTTTGAATATCTACAAAAATCTTGACCCGACTAGTGTTCCGGAATATTCTATCTGGAAAGTGATGAAAGAATTGAATTCTCCTGAGATGAAAAGAGGGATTGGATTTATCCTGACATTTATGAAAAATTTAAGTCCTGCCGGGGAAAAGAAAATTTAACAAAATAAACATTTTATAACATTTTAAATCGAATTATTATGGCTACAAAAAATTATGCGGGAGTAAATGTTGACCTAAACGAGGAAGGTTATCTTACCGATCCTGCTCAATGGACAAAAGAAGTGGCAGCTGAAATTGCTAAAGAAGAAGAAATTGAACTTACAGAAAAACATTATAAGGTTCTAAAGTTTCTCAGGGAAGAAACTGCAAAAGGAAGTCCTTTGACCATCCGAAAAGTAGGAAAGTCAGGTATTGTTGATATCAAGGGTCTTTATGAACTTTTTCCAGGGGGGCCATTGAAAAAATCTTCAAGGATTGCAGGGATTGATAAACCATCTAGTTGTGTATAAACCCATCTATAAAATTACATATTATGAGTACAAAAAAAGAAGAACATCCATTAAAAAAGGTTTGCATAATTTGTGCAAAAGGATCTATTGAAGATGTTTATGCCACTCTGGTTATGGCAAATGGTGCCGTAATGGAAGGCATAGAAGCAAAAGTGTTTTTCACTTTTTTCGGATTGGATGCTATTACAAAGAAGCAAATGAATAAGCTTCACACCAGTACCGTGGGCAATCCGGCAATGAGAATGCCGGGAGGGCTCCCGTTTCCAACATTACTGGGCGCCCTGCCAGGAGTAGAAGCAGGTGTTTCTGCAATGATGAAGAAGCAAATGGAAGCACTTGATATGCCACCGGTTGATGAATTTCTTGACATGATCACTGCTGGAGGAGGTGAAATCTATGCCTGTAAACTTGCTGCTGACATGTTCAAACTGGAGAAAAAAGATTTATGTGATCACGTAATTGATATTATCACCATAGGTGCATTTTATGAACTGGCCGGCGGGGAGAATACTCAAATCATTTTTACTTGATATTTTTTCTTCTCAACTAAAAAGGCTGTGCTAAATATAGGCAGCCTTTTTTTATGATATTTTTTGTAATGTATTAGATTATGTATTTATCTTCGAATCAATTACAATAAGGTATGAAGCAAAAAACTACAGGCATCATTTTATCGGGTGGGAAAAGTTCCAGAATGGGCTCAGATAAAGGATTACTGGTGTTTCACGGAAAACCATTAATACAATATGCTATTGACGTGTTGAAGGAGCTATGTGACGAGATTATAATCTGTGCAAATAATCCTGCTTATGATATATTTGGTTTTCCAGTCATAAAAGATGTTTATCCTGATTTGGGTCCCATAGGAGGAATCTATACAGGCCTCTTAAATTCAGGAACAGAAAGTAATTTTGTTTTATCCTGCGACATGCCATTTATAAATCCGCAAACCATTATTCACTTATTATCAAAAAGAGAGAAAACCCTTGCATCTATACCAATACATAGTAAAAATATGATAGAACCTCTGTGTGCCCTTTATTCAAAAACCATTCTTCCTCAACTTACAAAACAAATCAGGAATAAGGATTTAAAGCTTATGAACCTGCTGAAAACAGTTGATATAAACTGGGTAAAGATGGACTCCGGGTTTGAATTTTATCATCCTGATTTATTCTTTAATGTCAATGATCAGGATAGTCTGAAAATTGCAGAAACAATCATGCGCAAGGCTTAGGCTTCAACAAGCTTATGTTATAGAAAGCCTGTTTTTTCGAGTATTATTAGTTGTTGTCATCCTGAACATCTCGATAGGTTCGGGACAGGCATATTTCAGGATCTATTGATAATTAGCAACTTCAGATTCTGAAACCTGCCTGTCCGGCAGGCAGGCAAGTTCAGAATGACACTGTCGTATACTTCTGAGACTGCCCAGTGCTGGGTCTGCCATAGCAAAACTTGCGAAGGTAGGCTGGGATGGTAATTCAATTTTTGCCACTTTGTGGCAAAATCCCATGAATAAATAGAGTTCCTAGGAAATTTCATGCAAACATCTAAGTTAAAGCAAATAACTAATTGAAATATTGATCGGTTTAGAAATCTTTAGCTACCTAAACAGATAATTATTTATCATCCCATTGATTTGCCCTGTCAGGGCAGCATTTGAATAACCCTCCTGGTTCCGGTACTCCGGGATTAGGAGGGTTACTGCTATACATAATACTTCATCCCCGAATGGGGGTGAATAATCGTTTAAGGAAAATATCTTTCATCAATTTAAATGCCTTCTGATTCAAGAAGTTTTCGTAGTTCTTCTTTAAAGGATACACCCTTATCACTTCCCACCTAAATTAATTATCACAATACAGGTAAAGGCCTGGATTACTGGCATTTCCACCTCCCGATTTTCTTTCTCCCAAGCCACAAATTATCTATAACCATTCTAAATTCCTTTAAAAGCCAAAAAAAGTCAAAAAGCAGGGATGACTTTTTGGGGGTAAATGCAATTAAGTATAAAGAGTGGTAAGATGGAAGCAAAAGAAGTATTTTGACTTGGTTGATAATAAAGAACAAGTTATTGTAAAACGATCAAAAAAGAGAGCATACAAGCTTGTTCCTATTTCTGATGATGATATACTTATTGAGATCCCAAAAGAATATAGATGCGATCCATACGAAATTAGTTCAAGTGGGGATATGTTTTGGGCAGATAAGAGAAATGTAGAGATAGTAAAAAAAGCTATAGAGAATAAAGACCAAATTGCAGATAAACTTAATTCTGCAGATGATGTAAAAAACTTTCTGAATAATCTGTAATATGTATACTCTCCACATTACCGTCCAAGCAAAAAAGGATATTATTTTTTTAAAGAAGAATGCAGGCAATTCAAAGGAAGAAAAACTAAAACTCCCACAGTTTGGCATTGGTAAATCAGTAGGAGAAAAGGAAAATACACAGATTTATCCAACTATCTATATTGTAGCTGAGTTGGATACACCATTTATGCTTATTGGCTAAAGCATTTTAATTTACGGCAGGTACAATACTTTGCCGGGCATAAATATGTAAGTTCAATCGAGCGTTACCAGTTAAATAACCTGGATAAGCTACAGAGCAAGCTGGAAAAGTTCCACCCTTTGAGATAAAATATTATCAAATAAGTTACCTTTTTTGGTAACTTTTATTAACTTTGTAAAGTATGAGAATAATAAAGGAAAGAACATTATCCAGGTATTGTAAAATAAGTAAATACAATCAGGCAAAAGGATCTCTAAAAGCCTGGATATACGAGGTAAAATACTCAAGTTGGGATAATGCAAATGAATTAAAATCGAAATACGGAAACGCCAGTATCATAAGTTCAAAAAGAGTGGTGTTTAACATTAAAGGAAATGATTACAGGTTAATCGTTGATATTGAATATAAATTGAAAATTATTTTTATTGTATGGTTCGGTTCACATGTGGAGTACGACAAAATAGATGATAAAACAGTAAGTTATGAAAATTAAAATACTAAAGACAGAAAAAGAATATAGTGGAGCTTGCAAAAGGATTTATAATCTTATAAATAGTTCTGAAAGTTCCATTGAACCTGATAGCCCTGAAGGTGAAGAAATAGAGCTTTTATCTTTGCTTGTTGAAAAATACGAACAGGAACATTACCAAATGGATGCCCCTGGGCCAATCGAGGCTATTAAGTTCAGAATGGAACAGATGAACCTGAAACAAGCAGATATTGCACCATTATTTGGAGGAAAAACGAGGGTGTCAGAAGTGTTAAATGGAAAAAGGACATTAACATTAAAAATGATCATCTTATTGAACAGATACCTGGGAATCCCTCTGGAATCATTGATAAGCGGGAATAAAGAAATAAAGCTTGAAGCAGGGAAAAAGGAGAAGCTTTTAAATATATCTTCAATTAAGGCATATTTAACCAATACCCGGGCTGCAATAATTTAGATACTTCCAATCCAGCCCACAATCCCAAGCTATCTTTACATAATGCGGCATTATGTAAAATAGCCACACAGCCTGCCCCGATCCCTTCGGGGCCATCACACCCCAACCCTAACAAACAGCCTATTGTTTTTTAGCTTTTGAATTGGTTAATTTTTAAAGTTTACCCTGTGGAATTGTGAAACAATATTCTATCAGGGGTAAAAGCCAAAATTCAAAAAGCTGTTTACTGCCGGGTTAAGACATAGCATAGCTACTCACTTACTTGAAAATGGGCTTGCAATGGAGAATATAAGCTCTTTGAAATAATGACGAAGTTATAGTTTGACTAATTTGATTAAATAGCAAAGAATGTTTCTCAAAAATAGGATTAGAGAAAGAACCTATTATTTCATTATATTTGTTTATTACAATCTATTCTATGGATAATAAAGCCCAAATATTGAATCTCATTAAAATATCTGTAAAAAATCATCTCCCGGATGCTGAAGTCAGGCTGTTCGGTTCCAGAGCAAGATCTGATTCTGATATTGACAGTGATTACGATATTCTTATTATTACTGATCAGTTGCTTTCTCCCAAAGAAAAATTTCCTATTAAAACTTTTATAAGAAAAGAATTATTAAAATCCGGAATCAGGACGGATATATTAATACAAAGCAAGAAAGATATTGCAGTAAAAAAGAACCTGCCCGGACATATAATCAGGAACATTCTTAAGGAAGCAATTCTGTTATGACAAAGGAGAAATCGGAATATATTAAGAATTGGTTGTTTCGTGCAAATGAAGATATTTCTGTAATTGAAAGTCTTGCCGATATTAATTTTGAATTCTACACAAGTACGATTTGTTTCCATGCCCAACAAGCTTCTGAAAAGTTTTTGAAGGCATACTTAATCTATAAAGACATTGACTT
>JAYEGO010000080.1:0-5241 GCA_034659155.1 Bacteroidota bacterium
AGCGTATCGGGATAAATGAGTATAATACTCCGATGCTTGCATCGTTTTGAAAACAAATTCCTATCTTGATACCTCGTCAGCTTTGCTACGAGGTAATTCATTATAAAGGTAATAAATCAAATTATTTATCTGGAGAATAATGAGCTTACAAATATTCAGCTAATTAAAATATTATTATAAGTTTTCTTATTTTGAAAGAATATAGATAGTGTCTTGCAAGGTGCTGAATATAAGGATATAATGGCATTAATTATCTTCAAAAAGATACTTGTTGATGGTATTTAATGTAATAAAGTTTGTATAGAATATTAAAATATCTTAATTTCCCTTTTGAATTAGGGTGAGTGATAGATGAGGTTCAAATATTTCTTAATTTTAGGTTTAGTTGTTGGTTTATTATCTATCATTATTCATATGCCCCTGATAAGGGCTTAGTTTTCAGGAGTTTGAACCTCATCTTTCTTTATTAGACTTAATAAGAAAATCTAAAAACCTACGAAGGTGAAAAAGTATAGCTTGACATGGTCAGGCTTTTTTTTTTGTCTCCAAAGTGTTATTGGGTATATTTGCCACGTTTATTATAAATCATATTGCTGAATATTTAAGTATAGATTAATTATAGTATGAATAAAACACATTCATTTCATATACCGGTTCTTGGAATTGGATTTACTGTTGATACCCCTTTAAAGGTTTCTCAACTTGGAATTGATTCTGTAATTTCTCTTGTTGACGACATCCTTCTTGAAAAGCTGAGAAAGATGTACTGTAATAAATTTAAAATTCCATATAATGAGATTACAGATAGAATTGAAGATTTCCGTGCAAAAAGAATCACATCCTATCTGAATCTGATAAAGAGCTTAGCCGAAGAGAAGTTTGAAGAACTAAAGGATGCTACACTGGAGAAAGGGAATGAGATTAAGGAATACTTCAATATGTTACCTGATAGTTCAGGCATAAAGCAAGAATTCAGGAATCTAACGGCAGAGTATTTTGATTTAGATAAAATCAGGAGTTGGATAAAAAACAACTTGTCAATGGGGAGTATTGATGTTAATATAATGACCAAAGTTGATAAGGAGAATTATTTAAATGGTGAAAAATTGCCTGTGGAATACAATGACGCTTTTGCTGCACTCAGGGGTTATGCAAATAGTAATTTAAGATCCTCCGTAATTCTGTCAGCAGGAATGAATCCCAGGTTGTACAGCTATATTGAGCAATTTGAAGATTTCTATCCAAATGAAAATGGCGAAATAAAAAAGAAGATTGTTTTAAAAGTCAGTGATTACAGGTCGGCTTTGATACAGGGAAGATTTCTTGCTAAAAAAGGACTATGGGTTTCAGAATACAGAATTGAATCGGGACTTAATTGTGGTGGACATGCCTTTGCAACAGATGGTTATCTTCTGGGCCCCATACTGGCAGAATTTAAGGATAAACGAAAAGAACTGATTCAATCAATTCACGAAATTCTGATCCCTGCACTTTCCAACAAAAACCGTGCAGTTCCTGAAACAGAATTACAGTTAAAGATTTCTGCCCAGGGTGGTGTTGGTACGGCTGAAGAACATCAATTTTTAATTGATCATTATCAGGTTGATTCAGTAGGGTGGGGCACTCCTTTTCTTTTAGTCCCCGAAGCAACAAATGTTGACGATTCTACTCTAAATAAACTAATTGATGCAAAAGAAGAAGATTTATTTTTAAGTAATATTTCTCCTTTAGGTGTTCCGTTTAATAATCTTAAGGGGAATACTAAAGATCTTCAAAAATTATCTTTAGTTGAAAATGGGAAATTTGGTAGTTCATGCCCTAAAAAGTATCTTATTTCTAATATAGAGCTTACTGATAAAGCTATTTGTACTGCCTCGCGTCAATATCAGCTTTCAAAATTAAAGGAGCTGGACAAAGAAGGCCTGTCTCCGTATGAGTATCAAAACAAATTTGAAAAGATTGTTGACAAATCATGTATTTGTGTTGGTTTAGGTACTTCGGCCCTGCTGGTAAATGATTTAGACACTAAAGTTGAAGGTAATGGTGTTTCAGTATGCCCGGGTCCGAATCTAGCGTATTTCACAAATAAAATGAGCTTAAAAGAAATTACCGATCATATTTACGGAAGGTTCAATGTTTTAGCAAGAAGCTATCGCCCAAATATGTTTGTGAAAGAATTAAGAATTTACATCGATTTTTTAAAAAATAAGATTGATGAAAGGAAAGTTTCAATTACCAGTAAACAAGAAAACTACTTGTTAAACTTTGTAAATAATCTAAAAGAAGGCATTCACTATTACCGCGGCTTATTTAATGACACGAAGGATAGATTTGAAGATACAAAATCCATTATTCTTAATGATCTGGATGCTAGTAACAGGACTTTAGTTTATCTTAAATCAGAAATAGAAAGTCTTTCCCTGTCTATGGTTATTGCACGTTAAGCTGTGTAGCTGGCAGGAGATTTAGTATTGCAGATAGAGAACCCCCTCCGTCTCGTTTCACTCACCATCAGGCTCTCTAAAAAGTTAATTAATTATTGAAAAAAGATGAAATTCTACTTTGTGTAACTTAGTGTGTACTTTGTGATCCTTTGTGCCTTAGTGGCTATCTTTTTCTTGCCACTCCGGTACAGTAATAGTTGACACGTATATCCCCTGGGGCTAATTAATAAACAAATATATCACAATGATAATGAACACTTAGAATTTCAATCGAACATGAATCTACTGTGAATTAATTCACAGTACTCTTAAAAGCTCAGGCTGTATAAACTTAACCCGGAAAATGCATGCATTTTCTACGATTAAGACTATACCAACAAATTTGGGTCATTTCATTAGCCCAAATTTGGGTATGTCTAAATCGGGATTTACTTCGTGAGCTCCCGTTGGTCGGTTCCCGCTTTGCTTTCCACTATCCTTCGCACATTCATACAATGCGCTTCGCTTTTGTATGAATAAAGCGGGTTAATCAGAAAATCTATTTAGCAGGAATAAATTCCAGAGCTGCCGAATTGATGCAGTAGCGCAAACCGGTAGGAGGGGGACCATCCTTAAAAACATGTCCCAGGTGACCTTCACATTTGGCACATCTTACTTCAGTTCTTATCATACCAATGCTCTTGTCTTCAAGGAGAACAATGTTTTGTTTGGCTTCAATATCGCTGAAGCTTGGCCAACCACAGCCTGAATGATATTTTTTGTCAGAGCTAAATAAGAAATTCCCACATGCTGCACAGTGATATTTCCCGGCTTCAAAATTATTTTCATATTTCCCGGTAAATGGCCTTTCTGTACCACTCTCCCTTAATATATTGTATTGAAGGGGTGTGAGCTGTATTTTCCAGTCTTCATTCGATTTTGTCATTTTCACAATACTAGAATCCCCGGATTGTCCATAACTAAATATCGATAATAATAAAAACAGGGTAATAGTTTGAATAAAGAATGCAGTTTTTTTTATTTTCATCTAAACGATTTCTTTCTCACTATTCTTTCTCTATACATACCTTAGCCTAAGCCTTAGCCTTCTTCATAAAGGTATATTCCCATGTTTCTTGGGAGGATTCGACTGTGTCTTATTCTGGGTCATTTCCAAAGCCTGGATAAGCTTTTTTCTGGTATTTTTTGGAAGAATAATCTCGTCAATATAGCCCAGGGAAGCAGCTCTGTAAGGATTTGCAAAATTAGCCTTGTATTCTTCTATATGCTTTTGCTTATCTTCGTCTGATTGTATTTGATGTTTAAACAAAATATTGACTGCACCATCCGGACCCATTACAGCAATCTCAGCAGTTGGGTAGGCAAAGTTTACATCCGCCCCGATATGCTTACTTGACATAACGCAGTATGCACCACCATAAGCTTTTCGGGTAATCAGTGTAATTTTTGGAACAGTAGCTTCAGAATAGGCATACAGGAGTTTGGCTCCATGCTTAATAATACCTCCGAATTCCTGAACGGTTCCCGGTAAGAAGCCAGGTACATCTTCAAGAGTGACGATAGGAATATTAAATGCATCGCAAAAACGTATAAATCTGGCCCCTTTTGTTGAAGCATTGATGTCTAATACCCCTGCCAGGTGCGCCGGCTGGTTTGCCAGTATCCCTACTGATCTGCCATTCATCCTGATAAAGCCAATTACAATGTTTTTAGCGTAATGTGGCATAACTTCAAAAAAGTAGTTATTGTCTGCTACTGAAGTTATTATTTCCTTAATATCATAGGGTTTATTTGGGTCTGCAGGAACTACTTCCTGTAAATTTTTATCTTCCCTTTCCGGATCATCAGTGCAAGGAACTACCGGGGGATCCTCCATGTTGTTTGATGGAAGGAAGCTTAATAATTCCCTTATCATCATCATGGCCTGGTCGTCATCATCTGCCATAAAATGTGCTACTCCACTCTTTGAATTGTGGGTGTTTGCCCCTCCCAGTTCTTCTTTTGTTACTTCTTCGTTAGTGACAGATTTAATTACATCAGGACCGGTAACAAACATATAACTTGATTCCTTTACCATGAGGATAAAATCGGTAAGGGCAGGGGAATAAACTGCACCACCTGCACTTGGTCCGAGTATAGCAGAAATTTGGGGTACAACACCTGAACTCATGACATTCCTGTAAAAAATATCAGCATAGCCACTTAAACTTCTTACCCCTTCCTGAATTCGTGCACCACCAGAGTCATTAAGTCCAATAATCGGAGCTCCCACCTTCATGGCAAGATCCTGCAGTTTAATGATCTTATCGGCATTGCTTCTTGAAAGGCTCCCACCGAAAATCGTGAAATCCTGGGCATATACATAAACAAGTCTCCCATCAATTTTACCATAACCCGTTACCATACCATCTCCCATGGGTCTGTTTTTATGCATATCAAAGTCGCGGTTCTGGTGCTGAACAAATTTGTCTGTCTCAACAAAAGTTCCTTCATCCAATAAAACATTGATCCGCTCCCTGGCAGTTTTTTTCCCCCCATCATGATGTTTTTTGATTCGTTCTTCACCACCACCGGCTTCAGCAGCTTTATTTTTCTGCTCAAAGTCTTTGAATTTCTGTTCTAAAATTGACATAATATTTTGATAATAAATGGTTTGGGTTAATTTATTTTCTTGCGGTAGATGGCTATTATATTCCTGCTAATTTTTCTGTAGAATTTAATCAAGAACAATCAATATCTGGTCTCCGTCAATCGTCTCCTCTTCAGAAACAAGAATTTCTTTAATAACTCCATCTTT
>JAYEGO010000081.1:0-5235 GCA_034659155.1 Bacteroidota bacterium
ATGCCATCATAATGAGAATAATTAAGCAGCTCCTAAGAGCATACGCGTCAACTTAAGAACCACCTCCCCCTGGCGAACATACTTATAGCTATCTATTTGTAATAAGGAAAAACAAATGATTTGCCTAATCAAATTGAATAATTCATTCGCCAGGGTAGAGGGTGTCCAAAAACGGACATCCTCTTTACAAAATCCCACAGGGGTAGATTCCCCTTACATAAAACTGCCGTAGGCAGGGCATTATATTACCAGGGTCACCTTGCCTGCCGGCAGGCATGGCGTCCCTTTCTGTAGTATTTCATCCCTACGGGATTTTTTCGCAATACATATTTTATTATAGAATTTACCTGCAGGCATGGCGTCCCTTTCTGTAACATGAGGGTGTACGTTTTTGGACACCCTCAAACTAATAATTCACCAAGCATAAAGGAAGACAAAAATTCCCCTCCTGGCCAGTATTTTGATGTTCTTGTAACCACCGCGCCGGTGCTTATTCAAAATCATACCCATCCTGGGTATATTGTCGAAATTCATTTCCGGTAATTATTCATCCTCAGTGTTTTTCCTTCGAGCTTTCCGTTATACACTTCATCCTCAATTACAATTTGCCCGTTCACTAAAAGGTAAATGATGCCTTTACTATATTGATGAGGCTTGTCAAATGTAGCAAGGTCCCTTATAGTTTCGGGATTGAACACTACAATATCTGCAACATATCCCTCACTGATCTGACCCCTGTCACTCAAACCCAGCATTTTTGCCGGCAGAGAGGTAGCAGCTCGAATAGCAAATTCCATACTTATTAAGCTATCTTCCATTACATATTTCCGAATCTTCCTGGGAAATGAACCGTAGTTTCGTGGATGAGGATTTCCGGTACCCGGAAACTGAACGTGCCCGTCTGAACATGTCATTACGTAATCCTTTTTCATAAAATACTCTACATCAGCCGGGTCCATATTATATGATATAACAGTTGGAGAGGCATTTCTTAAAAGTTCAATAATAACTTCAACATGAGTTTTTTTCATGATATCAGCTATCTCTGAAATGCTAAGGCCATCAAAATCATGGTTTGGTTGATATGACACTATTACCAGTGATTCTGGTCCGCCACGCATTTTGCAATTTTCACGAATTTCTGCCTCTATCTTCGGGTAAAGCTTATGGTCTGCAAACCTTTCTTTCATCTTCCCACCTTCTCTTACCCATGCCGGAACAACAGCAGCTGAAAGCCCGGTATGGGATGCAATATACGGGTATTGATCAGCCATAACATGCACTCCCCTTTCCCTGGCATCTTCAATAAGAGAACAAACCTCGTCTGACAGGCCCCATGCTTTTGTCCCAAGCGCCTTAATATGAGATATTTGCGTTTGCACTCCCGTTTTTTCTCCAATTTCAATCGCTTCTTTTACCGACTCATATAGTCCTATGTTGTAACTTCCTTCATCACGAATGTGGGAGGCATAAATACCATTGTATAGTTTTAAAGTATCTGTAATCGCAATAATCTCTTCCGTGCTTGCATAGAATGCCGGAACATAAAATAAGCCGGTTGACAAGCCCAGTGCACCTTCTTCCATACCACTTGCCAGCATAGTTTTCATTTTTTTCAATTCTTCCGGAGTTGGAGCCCTGTCTCCTGTCCCTATCACCATCCTTCTAAGCGTACTATGACCTACCAGGTGTATAACATTAGGTCCGATACCTATTGAATCAAGCCTGCTAAAATACTCATCAACTTTCCATGTTCCTGATCCGCAATTACCTGTTACAACTGTACTTACTCCCTGTGTAAGATAATTTTTAACACTTGAACCCTCCGTCGTAACAATTCCCCTATCTATGTGGGTGTGTACATCAATAAAGCCAGGCGAAACAATCATTCCTTCGGCATTTATTATTTTTGGAGCATTTGGCCTGAAGTTGCCAATTTTTACAATTTCTCCGTCTTTAACAGCAATATTTGCTGTAAAGGCCTCATTTCCAAGGCCGTCATATATGGTGCCACCTTTAATAACCAGGTCGTAGTCTGAAGAACAGGAAAAAAGGAAAATGCTCAAGCTAAGAAAAACAACAATCCTCATATTTTACAAAACATTAAGTGAGTATTAATATCTATGTTTAAAAATATCGAACAAACCTGCCCGCCAACAGGCAGGGAACACTGATTTTCGATTTTGGAAATAATACTGTTTAAATGGAAAATTCAATATTCCTTTATTTATTAATTGAAGCCTGAACCAATTGAAAGAAGCGGTTTGCATAAGCATTACTCTCACCCGGACTTTGAGTAAAAAACAATACTATTAGTTTATGATCCGGATCCACCATGGCTACTGTTCCATCCGATCCGCCATGACCAAAAGACCCGTTTCTCATCACTCTCCAGCCATATCCATAATAATAATCCCGATTTTCCCTTTCTTCTTCCGTGTAAATATTTTTGGTTTGGGGAAATGTCATTTGCGCTACACTTTCCTCACTTATTATGCGCTTTCCGTTATAGATCCCTCCATTTAAAAACATCTGGCAGAATATGGCATAATCATAAGCCGTAGAAATCATTCCCCCTGAAGCCCGTACAAAAGGATATTGAGGTTCATCCCCCGGTTTCCAGCCAATAGTCCATTCATCATTTTCCTTATAATAGACTGTAGACATTCTCTTCAGCTTCTTGCCAAGTAATTCTTTGGTTTCATGATGGTAGGTATCATTCATTCCAAGCGGTTGATATACTTTCTCTATAAGGAATACATCCAGATCTTTGTCGGAAAGTGTTTCAATAAGTGCACCAAGAGTATTGAAACCTGCATTGCTGTAACTATAGCTTGTGCCTACTTCAACCTCCGCCCCTGTTTCTCCAAACCTATCTACTTCCAGTCTGAGATTGGGGGCATCGGGGTTTTCTTTTGATTTCTGAATAAGTGGTTTATAGAAAATCGGTTTTATTCTGAATCCGCTTGTATGTGTAAGCAAATGATGAATCTTAATACTTCCTGAACGATAATTATCAAACGAATTCAAGTGTTTTCTGACATAATCATGATAGTCCAGTTTTTTTTCATCCTTTAGAATACTTATCCCTGTTGCAATAACCGGCTTGGTATTTGATGCCATACGAAACATTGCATCTTTTTTTAAGGGAATGGCTTCGCCTTTATCTTTCCAGCCAAGGGCCTCATGCAAAACTATTTTACCATTTTTAGCCACCAGTATCACAGCACTTCTCAATTCATCCTGTTCAATAGCAGAGTTAACCATATGAACTCCTGCATCAAGAATTGCCTGTTCCATGCCTTCTTCAATGGCAGTACTGTATGAGAGACTTACATCCTGGGCTAATAAGAGCCTCGAGGCGAAAAACACAATAAGTAGGATTTTATACTTCATTTTTGATTTTTTATTAATCCTTGATCCTTATTAAGAAAAAAGTATAAACTTATCTTTTACTCGTCTGACCACTCATGCTTGTGGCGAGTAAATAAACTTATCTTTTTACTCAATGAACTAACCAACAGTGGTCTGACGAGTTGCAGCAATAAAAAAAATATTAATCCTGCATCCGGGTTAAGAAAAGAGGCCACTAATGCACTAATGGAAGACTAATTCATTTATTATCGTATATCTTGTCTCTTACTCCCCATATATCATTTGGTATGTATAGGGTATATTTAATTTCATCCTGTTGCGAATAGATTCATTGATCCACTCATCTGAAAAAGGAACAAGTTTTACATATTGCAGAGATGAATTTATATTTCTTCCATATTTATATTCATAAGGGAATTCACCTTTTTCATCAATCACATTTTCTGTCAGTAATGTATTTGGCACAGAAATAAAAAACTTGCTGTTTTCGTTTTTATCTGAACCCCACAACTCGTTTTCTGTTAAATACTGGTAGAGTTCAGTTGCGAGTGACTCTGAAGGATCAATAAACTGAATATTAGCGTCAATCAATGCATCGTAAGTGGCATTCAGTCCCTTCAGATAAAGAAAATGTTCTTTGATTTGTTCTTCAAAATATGGATAATGAGTGCATCCAAGTATCACTCTTGATAATTCTTTATCAGGAAATTCATGCAATGCATTCTTAAGCATATGAGTAACCATATACCTTATATAGTTATTCACCGAATTGAGTTGAGCATGAATGAGTTCTCCCTTTTCATCATATTCTGTCATCAGGCTGTTTCCACCCTCAAAATTATATTCATTCCAGAGTGTAGTATCAATTGGATAGTTTGGATGTGCAATATCGGGTCCTTGATAAGCCTGGCTATCCCTTGGCCCTGATGCTTCGGTATTTACATAATTAATATCCCCATCTATAGCACCTGCCAGACCTATCCCTGCCTGTTGAACTACAGCAATTTCTTTACCCGGATATTGCAGGGCGAAATTTTTTATTATCGACTTCGGGTAGCCCCCGGAAGAACAGGTTCCTTCAGTAGCTAAAACTCCAATAATCACATCATCAGGTTCCACCAAATCTGACAATACTACTTTGGAACCAGCATCAATTATCCCCATAATTCTTATGTCAAGTCCCCAATAATCCACAGCTTCCTGCACTGTTTTCAGTCCGTATGCAGTAGCAGTATTACAGGCTATAACAATAACCTTAACAGCTTCTTTATCGTACTTTGCAATAGAATCTACAGGTGAGGTATAATAGGAATTGCCCAGTAGAAAACGAACATCCTTAATTACTAATTCCCTTAAAAAATCAGCCTTCCCCTCCGAATCATATCTTCCATAAGGCATATTGGCTTCATCGGCAAGATAGATGAATCGCTCTGAATTAAAATCCAAAATTCCATCGCTACCACTATTATGAGAATTGTTATTATAGCTATCAAGTCCATAAATCGTATTTAAAACTGCAAGTCCGCCAGTGCCTGAATCAAAAATTCCAATTGGTAAAGATTTTCTTTCCTTTGGGTAATCTTCTACAGAAATATAGCAAGGACCGGATGAATCATTTACTACCTGAGATATAATACTGAATTCTGGATTTTCCTTAGTTTCCTGTCGATTACATGATGAAACCAGAACTAAGGAAAAAACTAAAATGATGTTTGCGATTTTGCTCATTGTTTGTATAGGATTTTCAATGGTCATGCGGTGGTCATACAATGGTTCGGGTTCCTTGTTTCGCGTTCCTGGTTTAATAATCATTATTCATTAATCATTAATCATTATTCAATAATCATTATTCATTAATCA
>JAYEGO010000082.1:0-5231 GCA_034659155.1 Bacteroidota bacterium
CAATACCAATTCCCAGGATATTTGTGTCAATAATAATAGAGCTGTTGAAACCCGAAATAAAAGTATAAATCTCAGGAGTGTTTTTTTCAGGGAAATAATACTTGTAGTGTTGAAAGGCCCGGGTCAGTTTTCTTTCCAGAAAATCAATATTTGAAAATATCTCCTGGCTTTTTAAATAAACTTCATTATTTATCCTGTTTGTTAAGAAAGCTATTAAGAATTCTTCAAAAGCCGGGTCATCCGGATTCCCAATATTAATTATATAAGAAAAAAGGGAAAGGAAATGTGGGTGTCTGGCCTTGAGTTCTTTTACAGACTCAGGAACACTATCCAGATTCATTTCGAAGAGTTCCTGCTCAAATCGAATAACAGATATCTCAAGTTCAATTCCTGAAACAGGGACTTCTAAAGTATTTCTTTTACAAGCAGTAAAAACAAGAAAAGATAAAAATAGAATTAGAAAATATTTTTTCATCAAACCAAAATTTTTATTGTATTAAATCCCCCGCAAATTTAATTAAGTTCAGAGAAGAAATCTTTTAATGGTAATAAATTTATTTATTCAAATTCTTTCATATTTATTAACTTTACACTAAATATTTACAAGAATATTAATTTTGCTATACCTTGAGTAAATCAGTTGAAATAATGATAAATAGACATCTGCCAAATTTAAGAGGTCTGCACAATTATAAACGCTTTCCTTTCTTTTTTCTTACGATTATCCTGGTATTTCATTTGTCTCCTGTTCTTTCTCAGAAAAAAACCACCTTAAGTATTGCTGTTGATCCCCATATTTCGTGGTTTACAAGCGATAACAGGGACATTGAAACAAATGGAATAAAACCGGGTGTTTCCTTTGGCCTGGTTGTAGACAGGTTTTTTGGTGAGAAATACGCTTTTTCCACCGGACTTTTCATGACCCATCTTGGTGGTAAGCTTTCATATTCCGATACTGTTGAAATTGGCACTTCCATAGACACAGTTACAGTTGCTACCGGTACTATTTTAAGTTATAGCTTACAATATATAAGTATCCCTTTAGCTTTAAAACTAAAGACAGTAGAAATAGGGTATAAAACTTTTTTTGTAGAGCTTGGGTTAAAAGCAATGATACGAATAAATTCAAAAGCCTCAGCTCCAAATAACCTCCTGGTGAAGGATAAAATCTCGGATGAAATAGCTTTATTTAACCTTGCTTATTCCTTTGGCGGAGGTATGGAATATTCATTAGGAGAGAATACTTCAATTATTGGAGGATTATATTATACGAATACTTTCCTGGATATAACTAAAGATTTGTATGATAAGCCAAAGGATTACCTGCGGGCAAGCATGTTGTCACTCAGGGTAGGAGTTTTATTTTAATAGATAATAAGGAATAAACAAATGAAGATTGGGCTTGCGCAATTAAACTACCAGGTTGCTCATTTTGAAAAGAATATTTCAAAAATTGTGGCTGCAATAGACGAGGCAAAAGGTCAAAATGCTGATCTTATCATTTTCTCAGAATTGTCGATTTCAGGATACCCTCCTTTAGATTTTCTGGAGCGTAAGGAGTTTGTAGATAAGTGTATACAAGGTATTGAAAAAATTGCCAGGCATTGTGTGGGTATTGCCGCAATTGTGGGGGGACCGGTGCAAAATCTGTCTCCGGAGGGTAAGAATTTGTACAATGCTGCTTATTTTCTTGAAGGAGGAAAGGTAAAAAAGATTATCCTGAAAAGCTTATTGCCTACATACGATATATTTGATGAATATCGTTACTTTGAATCGAATAACAAATTTGAACTTATTGATTTTAAGGGCAAAAAACTCGCAGTAACTATTTGTGAGGACTTATGGGATAAACAGGAGTTTGAGACCGATTTTGGAAAGAACCATCTTTATGTTGTTTCTCCAATGGATGAACTCTCCAGCTTGAATCCGGATATGATCATCAATATTGCTGCTTCCCCCTATTCTTATCATCGGGAGTCGGCAAAAAAGGAGATCTTTAAGGCCAAAGCAAAGAATTATGAGCTCCCGGTTTTTTATGTAAATCAAGTGGCTGCCCAAACTGAATTGATTTTTGAAGGCGGGTCTTTAGCGGTAAGTCCCTCAGGTCAGATTTTTAAAGAACTTGTATTTTTTGAAGAAGAAATCAGTTTTTTTGATTTCGATGAGGTTGTGAAGGGACACCCGAGTGAAGACAAAGCAGAATCCAAACTTGTTATTCAGAATATCCATGATGCCCTGGTATTGGGGATTAGAGATTATTTTTCAAAAATGAATTTCAAAAAGGCAGTTCTTGGTCTTTCCGGAGGGATTGATTCTGCAGTTTGTCTTGTACTTGCTCAAAAAGCACTGGGTGCCGGGAATATAAAAGTGCTACTACTTCCTTCAGAGTATTCCTCCGATCATTCCATTATTGATTCCATGGATTTAGTCAGGAAATTGGGAGTAGAGCATGAAATCATTTCTATTGAGAAGATAATGGGCTCATTTATGGAAGTTCTTGATCCTGTATTTAAGGGTCTTGCTGAAGACATAACCGAAGAGAATCTGCAGGCAAGGATCAGATCGGTTCTTCTCATGGCTTTCTCAAATAAGTTCGGCAATATTTTGTTGAACACTTCCAATAAAAGTGAAGCTGCAGTAGGTTATGGTACCTTATACGGTGACATGAGTGGGGGATTGTCTGTTCTTGGAGATGTATATAAAACCGATGTTTATAACCTGGCCAGGTTAATTAACCAGGAAGAAGAAATTATTCCTTGCAATATTATCTCAAAACCACCTTCTGCCGAACTTAAGCCAGGTCAGAAAGATAGTGATTCCTTACCTGATTATTCAATCCTGGATCAAATTCTGTTTAGATTTATTGAACTGCAGAGAGGTTCTGAAATGATAATAAAAGAGGGCTTTGACAGAGCTCTTGTAAAAAAGATCATTAAGCTTGTTAATGCTAACGAATACAAGCGATATCAGGCCCCTCCGGTTTTGAGAATTTCTTCCAAAGCCTTCGGCTCGGGAAGACGTTTACCCCTGGTGGCAAATTATGACTTTCTTTAACACTGTTTTTTTGCCCCAGGATTACTCCCATTATTCTCTGATATTTTCAGGCTTTTTCAGTACTGTATATTGACAGTAATAGAATCTGTTTTAGTATTGTTATTATAGTACGAGTTTCCTATATTTGTATGTTTTCTAACATATTTTATAAACATGGGGGATTACGAATTGGAATGTGGCTTATATTTGAGTGATCCGGATTCAATTTTTAATGTTTTAAGTGATGAAGAGAAAGAGCATTTGATCAGGAATCATACCTGTGCAAACTTCAAAAAGGGGCATTTTATATATGGAGAAGGGGATAAGCCTTCCGGTTTATTATATCTGACAAAAGGGAAAGTGAAAATATTTAAAGACGGAATTGGAGGAAGAGATCAGATTGTTAGATTGGCAAAACCTTTGGGCTTTATTGGCTACCGGGCTCTTTTTGCAGATGAAAATTATTCGGCTTCTGCGGTAGCCCTGGAGGATGCAAGCATATGTATCATAGATAAGGAAGCCTTGTTTACTGTTCTACAGGGAAATTCTGCCCTGTCACTTCGCCTGATGCAAAGCATGGCACTTGAACTTGGACTTTCCAATACCAGAACAGTCTCGCTTACACAAAAGCATATCAGGGGCCGCCTGGCTGAATCCCTGTTTTTTCTTATCGACACTTATGGATTTGAGAAAGACCAGCAAACAATTAAGGTGTATTTATCAAGAGAAGATATTGCCAACCTGTCGAATATGACTACCTCAAATGCAATCAGAACACTTTCTATGTTTGCCAGTGAAGCTGTAATTTCTTTGAATGGCAGAAAAATTAAAGTGCTTGACCAAACAAAACTAAAGAGAATCAGCGAGCTGGGATAGTCAGCAGCACTTTAATGAGGTATAGATATTTTTAAATATATCCCTGGCTAATTTTTACCAACTAATCATACCATTGTACCCATAAGAATTGTTTAACAGTGGCCCGTTTCCTTTTCCATATAATCTATAACTTCCTGTGGCTGATTTCCTGGCTTCCACTAAGGGCTTTTTATTTCGGATCTGATGTCTTATATTTTTTTGGCTTCTATCTTATTCGGTACAGGAGAGAAATAAGCTCTAAAAATCTTGAGAATTCTTTTCCGGCAAAATCTCCTTCAGAACTTAAAACGATCTCAAAAAAGTTCTACAGATATTTTTCTGATCTTATAGTAGAGGCGGTTTATTTGATTGGAATGAAGCCGAAAGAATCTCTGAAGAGATTCAGATATAAAAATCTTTCTGTTCTGGAAGATATTTACAGAGAAGAAAAAAGTGTCATTTTATTGTTTCCTCATTATGGAAATTGGGAATGGCTTGCAAATCTTGAATTGGTATCTCCCTTTCATTTTCTCGCGATTTACAAACCTTTAAGTTCTGTGTTTTTTGATAATTTATTTAAGAAGTTGAGGGAAAGATATGGAGGAGAGACTGTTCCTATGAATAAATCTTTGCGAAGGATTCTTACAGGAATGGAGAATAAAGAAAGAACCATTACCTTTTTTCTTTATGATCAGCGTCCGAGGAAAAAGGAACTACATCATTGGCTGAGCTTCATGAATCAGGAAACTCCTGTATTACTTGGGGCTGAAAAAATTGCCAGGAAAACCGGGCAAACAGTTATTTTCTTGAAAACCACCAGGTTGAAAAGAGGGTATTATGAAAATGAATTTATTAAAATTTGTGATGACCCCGCAGATTTACCGAAATTTGAAATCACCAATATATATTATCGCCTGGTTGAAAACCTTCTGAATGAAGCCCCTGAATACTGGCTTTGGACCCATAACAGATGGAAATTCTCAAGAAAATAATAATAGAAGCTATAATGCAAATTTCTATAAAAGTGAGCCACCTTCTCCGGATTATAGTGAACCACTAATCCTGGACAATACTGAACCACTTACTTTAAACCTGAAGCAGGATTAGTGGCTCTGAATGTCCGGGATTTGCACTATGAAATAGTTTATTTTTTCTTGTTTCTGTCTTCCACAAAACATTCCCTGCAAAGAGGTTCATAAGCATCTTTCTCTCCCAGGAGAACACGTTTGTCATTGTTACTCAGGCGATGTGAGTAAGAGGCAAGATTACCGCAACGCATGCAAATTGCGTGGACTTTTGTAACATATTCTGCAATTGACATAAGTTTTGGCACTGGTCCAAAT
>JAYEGO010000083.1:0-5214 GCA_034659155.1 Bacteroidota bacterium
ACCTATGATCTAAAACCATATGATAAGGAAAATAATCCTTACCAGACAGATATTGGTTCAAAGACAAATGTATATTTCAACCTTGCTTTTTTGTTATACTACAAGCTTTCTGAAACCATAGATCTTGACCTGGGTGTCAGCCTTGCACATTATTCAAACGGAAGAATGTTTACACCACAGGCCGGGGTAAATCCTGTAGCCATTAATCTTGGTGTAAAATATAATTTTAATCCAATAGGAAATTACACCAGGAAAACTGACCCGGATTATAAACCAAATAGAAGACCCGAGTTTATTAAATCGGAGTGGCCTGAATTTAATCCCCATCATGAACTTACGTTTATGGCTGCCCTTGGGACTGTTCAAACGCCGGACGACAGAAATGATAAAGATGATGGCCTACGGTATATGACCAGTTCAATGTCTGCAGATTGGGCTTACCAGTTTGCCCGCAAGATGAATGCAGGTGCCGGTTTAGATGTTTTTTACGATGGATCGCTTGTGGAATGGTATCCTGACTGGACTGATGATTATGTATACAGCGATTATACGGTTTTAGAAAGAATGTCTATTGGAGTACATGGTGGTTTTCAATACCAGATGGAGCGTTTTTCATTTTTGTACAATTTTGGGGTATATATTTACAAAGAATCCCCGGCAAGGGGTGCATGGTATATGAGAGCCGGAGGGCGTATTCAACTGACAGAAAACCTGTATGCGCATGTTGTTTTAAAAACCATGAATGGAGGGAAATCTGATTGGATAGAATGGGGCATGGCCTACCGGTTGAAAGTAGGCAATAAGCAGTAAATAGTAAGATTAAAGTATAAAGATAAAAGGGAAGAAAAGAAGAAATGAGAGGTGAGAAGTGAGAAGAAACAACGAAAATAATGTCAAAGGTCAGAGGCTTGCCAAGTGAAATGCGACAAAGGAGCATATTTCACAGTGGGC
Source organism: Bacteroidota bacterium (assembly GCA_034659155.1). Lineage (GTDB taxonomy): Bacteria > Bacteroidota > Bacteroidia > Bacteroidales > VadinHA17 > JAYEGO01. The sequence goes on from JAYEGO010000083.1 coordinate 952, forward strand.
AAATGTATAATGTCAAATGTTGAGACTGCCATTTTTTACATGAAACATTTGCCATTTGCCTTCTGACATTTGACATAAAATATTAGAAGATGTCCACACTATTGTGGCATAAATTATTCCCTTGGGGATATTTTTTGGGAGAATAATGGTATAAAATTTTGTACCTTATGCCTTATTATCAAACAAGATCCTTATATCATGAAATATACATATAAAGTACATTTAAACAGACACTTAATGGCATTTATTGTTATTGTAAGTCTTGCAATGAACTTCACTCATCTTCAAGCTGTCAGCATACAATCTGCTGACAGTCTCAAGTTTGTATCTGTTCGGGGGCATATAATAAGTTCAGAGGATCAGGAACCTGTTGTGTTTGCTTCTGTATTTATGGATAGTTTGAATATAGGTACTGTAAGTAATTCTGAAGGAAGATTTTTATTCAAAGTTCCTCTTACATACAAGCATTTACCAATTGTGGTAAGTAGCCTTGGATATAAGAAAAAGTACATTTATTTATCAGATATAAGGGAAGGTCAGAATAAGATAGAACTTGAACCTGCTATAATTCCCATAGAAGAAGTAACAATTAAAAGAATTGATCCGCTTGTCTTGATGGATTTGGCGGTTCAGAATATTGCTTTGAATTACTCAAAGGATCCGGTTGCAATGACAGGCTTTTACAGGGAAGCAATCAAGAAAAACAGGAACTATATTTCAGTGGGTGAGGCAGTATTGGATATTTATAAAGCCTCCTATAAAAAGCTCTCTGATCTTGACAGGGTACAAATACACAAGGGAAGGAAAAGTCAGAATATTAATAAAAGTGATACTATATTTATGAAGTTCCAGGGAGGACCTCTTTTAATCTCATCCCTTGATCTGGTAAAAAATCCAGGTATCATTCTGTCTAAAGAAGAATTTCAGTTTTACAATTACACTTTAAATGGAATTGTGGATATTGGAGGCAGAGAAGCTTACCTTGTATGGTTTTCACCTAAAAAAAACAGTCCCTACCATACTCATGAGGGCAATATTTACATTGACATTGAATCTTATGCAATAGTAAATCTCGAACTGGAAGTAAGCAAAGATAAGACCGGGGAAGCCACGAAAGCACTGGTTAAGAAGAAACCACTTGGGTTTGATATTCGTTTACAGGATGCTAAATACCTTGTAAGTTATCGGATGATTGGAAATATATGGTATGTTAATTATGCCCGTGTTGAATTGACTTTCCGTTGCAAATGGCCGAAAAAATTATTTGCCTCTAATTTTATGATTGTTTCAGAAGCAGTAATTACAGATATGGACCCAGCTAATGTTATTAAACCCAGGGCCAGGGAATCACTTAAAAAAACAAGTATTTTTTCGGAGGAGGTAAGTAATTTTGAGGATCCTGATTATTGGGGAGCTTCCAATGTCATTGAGCCGGAAAGCTCCATTCAGGAGGCTATAGCTAAGATCAATAAGAAACTTACTAAAAAGCAGCAAAGAAATTAAATAATGAAAGTATCACTTCCACTGATTGAAAATGATTCATGGCTTGAGCCTTATTCACAGGTAATTACTACACGTATTCAAAATGCAAAATCGAAAAAGCAAGAAATCACTGGTGAAGGTTCTCTTGCTGATTTTGCCAATGGTTACCTTTACTTTGGATTACATAAGGAAGAAAAGCAATGGATATTCAGGGAATGGGCTCCAAATGCAGAGGCTATATTTATAATCGGAGATTTTACTGACTGGAAAGAAAAGACTGCTTATAAATTGAATTCTGTTGGGAATGGTGTATGGGAGTTAAAACTTCCTGTTTCTTACCTTCATCATAAAAACCTTTATCGACTATCAGTTCACTGGCAGGGAGGTGCCGGGGATAGAATACCTGCATGGGCTACCCGGGTTGTACAGGACAGCGAATCTTTGATATATAATGCACAGGTATGGGATCCTTCCAGAACATACTCCTGGAAAAATACAAACTTTCAGCCAGAATCTAATGTTCCTCTTATTTATGAAGCCCATATTGGTATGGCCACAGAGAAAGAAAAAGTAGGGACTTACCAGGAATTTCGATTAGATGTTTTACCTCATATCATCGAAGCTGGATACAATACAATACAATTGATGGCCATACAGGAACATCCCTATTATGGTTCTTTTGGTTACCATGTATCCAATTTTTTTGCTGCTTCATCTCGCTTCGGCACCCCGGAAGATTTAAAAGCCCTTATAGATGATGCACATAAAGCAGGTATATCGGTAATTATGGACCTGGTACATTCACATTCAGTGAAGAATGAACTGGAGGGTCTTGGGCGTTTTGATGGAACAAGCTATCAGTACTTTCATGATGGAATAAGGGGTTTACATCCGGCCTGGGATTCTCTATGTTTTAACTATGGAAAGAATGAGGTTCTACATTTCCTTTTATCTAATTGTAAATACTGGTTAGATGAATATCATTTTGATGGATTCAGGTTTGATGGTGTTACCAGCATGATCTACTATGATCATGGCTTATCAAGGGATTTTAATTCCTACGATGCCTATTTTGACGGTGGGCAGGATGAGGAGGCACTTACTTATCTCTGGCTTGCAAATAAATTAATTCTTCAGCTTAAGCCCGGAGCGTTTACTATTGCTGAAGAAATGAGTGGAATGCCAGGTCTTGCAACTTCAATTGAGATGGGAGGCTACGGTTTTACACACAGGCTGGCCATGGGAATACCTGATTATTGGATTAAACTCATAAAGGAGGTTCCTGATGAGAAATGGAATGTGGATCAAATATTTTTTGAATTAAGCAATCACAGGGTCGATGAAAAAACCATAGCTTATTCTGAATCGCATGACCAGGCCCTGGTGGGAGATAAAACAATTATTTTCCGCTTGCTGGATAAGGATATCTACTTTTTTATGAATAAGGAGAGCCAGAATTTAATTGTTGAGAGGGGAATAGCCCTTCATAAATTGATTCGTCTTATTAGTCTTGCATGTTGTGGGGGAGGGTATTTGAATTTTATGGGAAATGAATTTGGACATCCTGAATGGATTGATTTTCCCAGGGAAGGAAACCAATGGTCATATAAATACGCTCGCAGGCAATGGTCTCTATTAAAGAACCAGGACCTACGCTATCATTTACTTTATGATTTTGATAAGGCTATGCTTCATCTTCCTGGAGGTGAGAATATTTTTGAGGATGCTTTTCCTTATAAATGGCTGGCAAATGAATCTGATCAGGTTCTGGCTTTTACACGGGGAGATTTTCTCTTTCTGTTTAATTTCAATCCTAATCAATCATTCCAGGACTACGGATTGAATGTTCCTACGGGGAAATACAAACTTGTTCTTAATACAGATTCTCCTGAATTTGGTGGTTTTGGCAATATCAGTGAAAATCAGATATTTTTTACAAAAAATCCTTCCGGTATGAGTGAAAAAACCGGTATGTTATATGTTTATCTCCCCAGTCGTACTGCTCTTGTATTGGAAAGAAGCATTCCCAAGGGTCTCAGTTAAGCCCTTGCTAAGCATTATTGTAAGATGACAAAAACAATACAAAACTACCCTTATCCAGTAACATTTAGGTGTTATTCGGTATGTTTGTTACACATATAAGGAGCCAATGCCAAATAGCGTCTAATATATAATTATTTGTCTTGTATAAAAGTAAATAATAGTTTACCTTTGTGCTATTGATTATAATGATTAAAACATATGAAATGTTCTGAATTATACCGACTTTTGATTAAGGATGGTTGGTATCCTGTATCACAAAAAGGATCACATGTAAAAATGAAACATGATGAAAAATCAGGGATAATAATATTCCCGAATCATGGAAGTCAATAGGTCGGAAAAGAACTGGAGAAAAAAATACTAAAGGATGCAGGACTAAGATAATTAATATATAAAACGGATGATTATGAAGACAACAAAGAAAAAGATTAAAATGATAGTTGAAAGGACTGATACAGGATTTTCCGCATTTTCAAATGATTTTCCAATATTTACAACAGGTCGGACAATACCTGAATTGATTGATAATGCATTTGAGGCATCCAATCTTTACTTTGGAGAAAAAGGCCTTAAAATAACTCATGAAAATTTGAAGTTTGAAATTGGTTTTAAACAGTTCTTTCAATATTACAAAGTACTTAATTCTAAATTCCTTGCTGATAAAATAGGCATGAATCCTACTTTATTGTCTCAGTATGTACAAGGACATAAGAAACCATCTGATAAGCAGACTGAAAA
>JAYEGO010000084.1:0-5213 GCA_034659155.1 Bacteroidota bacterium
TGTGAAATAAATATTGATATTTCCCTGATATTGGTGTATTCAAATCCTCCAAAACCCAGATAGGCTCCAAATGAGATGAGGGATGCAACCAGAACTGTAGCCGTGAAAAACCAGAGAATAGTATTTATCTCTTTTCCTTTAAGCGGCCTACTAGACCCAAGGATAAATGGCAAAATAAGGATTGGCAATTTGACTTTCAAATCAAGTAATCCATACATTAAATCGCCTGAATTGATCAGCCATAAAATATGAACAGGTAAAAAAATCAAGAAAATAATGAGGCTGTTTTTACTTTTCAACCTCCTCCACTTTTCCTTGAAATCCCTTTCAATCAACCAATTTGCTGACAAAAGAAACAAAGATACAGATATGCCAAATTCCGAAACCGGAATACATATTGCAAGAAGCACTAAAATCCAGGGATAAATATGTTTTTGGCTAAAGGATGTATAGTTCAGCATCATCAAGGAATACTTGTTGGGCATAAAATTACAGAAAATAATTCCTTTTAATCCTCCCAAAAAAGAATAGTCATGTAGAGATCCAAAAATATGGGTTGGAGATAAGCTTGTGAAGTAATGAAGTAATTAGGAGATAAGATCAAATAGTGCAAATGGATAGTCAAGGGAAGATTAACCCGGAAAATGCATACATTTTCTATTACGCAAAGTTTCGCAGAGATATCGCAAAGGGTCGCAAAGTGAATATTCGACACTTCCAGGTCCTTCGAACCCTGAAAGGTCTAAACCCCGGGAAATTGCGAAAATCTATTTTTAGCACTGCAGATGCCAGCTAATGCACTACAGGAGCCGTCTGCAAGGGCTTGTTCCTATTCATGTATTATGGGCATGAGCAAGATTGATAATTGATTAGAAGTCAGAAAACAAGTTTATGAATCCTGGCGTTTAGTTGAAAGTGCCGGAATAATGTAGAAAGAAGCCAGATAAAATGATAAATAGTTGAATGGTTGAAATAAAGATTCTTAATTAATAGCTTTTGAGGTCAATGTCTCACCGATTTAAGATTACATTTTTAGAAATATTTATCCTATGCCGCAATTCTTATTGATAATATTCTTGTATTAAAAAAATAATTGTATTTTTGCAGTCCGTAATTTTCGAGGGAAATAACAAGAGTATTAGTGTAATAATTAAAAACTTAGGTTCAAGGTGGATACTACCAGTTACAAAACAATATCAGCAAATAAAACCACTGTTAAAAAAGAGTGGATTCTGGTTGATGCTAATGAAGAAATTTTAGGGCGTTTTGCCTCTAAAGTAGCTATTATTTTAAGAGGAAAACACAGAGCTGATTTTACCCCACATGTTGATTGTGGTGACAATGTTATAGTAATAAATGCAGAAAAAATTAAACTTACAGGGAATAAGTGGGCCGACAAACAGTACGTAAGTCATTCCGGTTATCCGGGAGGTCAAAAAACAATCACCCCTGAAAAGTTGATGAAAAAAAATCCTATTGCTATCGTTGAAAAAGCTATTAAGGGAATGCTTCCAAAAAGCAGGCTTGGCAGGGAACAATTCAGGAATTTGTATGTTTACGCAGGAACCGAGCATACACATGAAGCACAACAACCAAAAAAAATCAATTTAAATTCTATTAAATAAAAGGTATGGAAGTTATTAATACGATTGGCAGAAGGAAAGCAGCCATTGCCAGACTTTACTTAAATGATGGCAAAGGAAAGATTACAATCAATCATAAAGACTATAAAGAATATTTTCCAACCGAACAACTTCAATATATTGTTCAACAACCATTGAACCTGCTTGATGCAGCCGGAAAATTTGACATCCGTGTAAATCTTGATGGTGGAGGTTTTAACGGGCAAGCTGAAGCAACAAGGCTTGCTATTGCCAGGGCCCTTGTGAAACTTAATCCTGAAGACAAAGAAGTCTTAAGGGCTAATGGTTTTATTACCAGAGACCCGCGTGTTGTTGAACGTAAAAAACCAGGTCAACCTAAAGCCAGAAAACGCTTCCAGTTCAGCAAGCGTTAAGCCAGATCTTGAGGATGTTTAGGATCTAAATTGACAGGACTCCGTTAATTCACGGGCTACCTGAAAATTGAGAATTAAGAATGTAAACATAATTTCATATAAAATGCCAAAAACAAGTTTTAACGAATTACTGGATGCCGGTGTCCATTTTGGTCACCTTAAGCGTAAGTGGAATCCTAATATGGCACCGTATATCTTTATGGAGAAAAACGGTATCCATATTATTGACCTTGAAAAAACCATTGTCAAATTAGAGGAAGCCTCAAAAGCTTTAAAACAAATTGCAAAATCAGGAAGAAAGATTCTTTTTGTTGCTACCAAAAAACAAGCCAAAGAGCTAGTTGCTGAACGGGTAAAGCTTATAAATATGCCCTATGTAACTGAGCGTTGGCCCGGTGGAATGCTTACGAATTTTCCAACAATTAGAAAAGCTGTTAAAAAAATGGCTTCTATTGATAAAATGGCTGTCGACGGTACTTTCAAAAATCTATCAAAAAGAGAAAGGCTTCAAATTACCAGACAGAGAGCAAAGCTTGAAAAAAACCTTGGGAGTATTTCTGACCTGGTAAGATTACCAGCTGCACTCTTTGTTGTGGATGTGATGAAGGAAAATATTGCTGTTCGTGAAGCAAAACGACTTAACATCCAGGTTTTTGCCATGGTTGATACCAACTCTGATCCATCAAATATTGATTTTCCGATTCCTGCTAATGACGATGCCTCAAAATCTATTTCACTTATTGTCGATTACCTTACTGAAGCTATTCAGGAAGGGCTAAATGAACGTAAGATGGAAAGAGATAAAGAAGCTGAATCCAAAGCTAAAAGAGCAGTAAAGGCTGAATCTAAGACAGATACAGCCAGACAGAAAGCAGAGGTTTCTCCAAAAACTTCTGAAGAAAAACCTGACGAGAAAGCAGAAAAAGAAGTTAAAAAGGAAGTAAGCAAAGCCAAAAAGACTGCTGCAAAAAAAGAAGAAAACTAAGTTCATTCATTAACCATTAATTTCATTTTATCATGAGTAATATATCTGCTGCTGAAGTAAGCAGGCTTAGAAAAACTACGGGTGCCGGGATGATGGATTGTAAAAAAGCACTCCAGGAAGCCGACGGCAATTTTGAAAAGGCCATTGAATTAATCAGGAAAAAAGGACAGGCAGTTGCTAATAAACGGGCTGACAGGGACGCCACTGAAGGTGTGGTTTTATCGAAAATAAATCAGGCTGGAAATAAAGTAGCTATGATAGTATTAAACTGCGAAACTGATTTTGTAGCTAAAAATGAAGCTTTTGTTGAATTTGCAGATTCAATTCTTCAACTTGCCCTTGCTAATAATCCTGCCAGCCTCGACGAATTGAAAAATCTTAAACTGGGAGATGTCACTGTTGGTGAAAATGTTATAGAACAAATAGGTATAATCGGAGAAAAACTAGATCTTAGCTATTTTTCAAGCATCTCTGCTCCCTCTGTAGTATCATATATACATCCTGGAAATAAGCTGGCATCAGCAGTTGGATTCAACCAGGAAAATATTGAGAGCCAGGTTGCAAAAGATATAGCTATGCAAATTGCTGCTATGAATCCTGTGGCTATTGACAAGGAAGATGTTAGCCAGGAAGTTATTGATAAAGAAATGGAAATTGGGAGGGATCAGGCAAAGCGGGAAGGGAAACCTGAAAATATTTTAGATAAAATTGCGGAAGGAAAACTGAACAAATTCTTTAAAGAAAATACATTGTTGAACCAGCCCTTTGTGAAAGATAATAAAAAAACCATCAAACAATATCTTCAGGAACAAAATAAAGACCTGACTGTTACTAAGTTTGACAGATTTGGCCTGAGTTCGTAAAAAATACATTTTACACAACAAAAAGGAGAGAGTAAGATTATTATTCTCTCCTTTTTGCTTTTATGAACAATCCGAACTATTTTCGTAAACCAAGCATAAAAGTATGAAACATTTCAATCGGGTCCTTTTAAAACTCAGTGGGGAAGCCCTTATGGGAGAGAATTCCCATGGCATAGATTCAACTATTCTAAGAAACTATTGTGAGGAAATAAAGATAGTTCATGATGAAGGCGTAGAGCTTGGGATAGTGATTGGCGGAGGTAATATTTTTCGGGGAATCCAGGGAGAACACCAGGGTTTTGAAAGAGTTTCAGGCGACCAGATGGGCATGCTGGCAACAGTAATCAATGGGCTTGCAATCAGATCTATGTTAGAATCTCTGAATGTGCCTTCAAGATTATTTACTGCCTTTAAAATGGAACCTGTAGGTGAGGGTTATTCTCCAACAAAAGCCATTGAAGCTCTCAAAAATAAAGAAATTGTTCTCCTGACTGCAGGAACAGGAAATCCGTTTTTCACAACCGATAGTGCTGCTGCACTGAGAGCAATTGAAATAAGAGCTGATGTTTTATTAAAAGGAACACGTGTAGATGGAATTTATGATAAGGATCCCGAAAAATATAAGGAAGCAAAAAAATATGATAAAATAAGTTTTGATGAAGCCTATTCCCAGGGACTGAAAATTATGGATCTTACAGCATTTACACTTTGCCGGGAAAATAATCTTCCTTTATTTGTCTTTAATATGAATGTGGTTGGAAATCTTAAGAAAATTATTCATGGAGAAAGACCGGGAACATATGTACACAATTAGTTCCGGAGAAAGCTAATTTGTTTTTTTTATGTAAATTCATATTTTTGTTTGTAACTATCACATTCTCTAAAATATAGAATCATGGAAGAAGAAGTTCAAATGTACCTTGAGGAAACAGAAGATAAAATGAAAAGTTCTATTTCGCACCTGGAAATACAGCTTGCCAAAATCAGGGCAGGAAAAGCAAATCCAAGCATGCTTGATAGTATTACTGTTGATTATTATGGAACTGAAACTCCATTGGCACAGGTTGCTAATGTAAACACTCCAGATCCTAAAACCATCCTGATTCAGCCCTGGGAGAAAAATCTTCTTGGAGTAATTGACAAAGCTATACTCGCCGCAAATATCGGTCTTACTCCCATGAATAATGGCGAAGTTATTCATATCAGCATTCCGCCTTTAACTGAAGAACGAAGAATCCAGCTGGTAAAGCAGGCAAAAAGCGAAGGAGAAGACACAAAAATTGGGATCAGGAATACCAGAAAATGGGCCAATGATGAGTTTAAGCAACTTCAAAAAGAAGGGCTTTCT
>JAYEGO010000085.1:0-5200 GCA_034659155.1 Bacteroidota bacterium
CGATAGCAAACATGCTGCTATCCCAGGCACAGATGTGTGCATGAATTGTCATAATCTGGTAACTACAGGTACACAAACAGGCACAACTGAAATAAGCAAAATTCAGAAATCATGGGAAAGCGGAAATCCTCTTGAATGGGTTAAGGTACATAACCTCCCCGATCATGTCTGGTTTAGCCACTCCCAGCATGTTAATGTTGAAGGTCTGGAAGATTGCATTGATTGCCATGGCATTGTTGAAGAAATGGACCTCATTGCGCAGGTTTATGATCTGTCAATGGGTTGGTGTCTGGATTGCCACAGGGATACCAAAGTCCTCATAGAAGATAATGACTATTATATAAATTTTGTGAAACTTCATGAAGAGCTTAAGTCAGGTTTGAGAGACAGCATTACCGTGGAAGATCTTGGAGGAACAGATTGTTCAGCCTGCCATTATTAATACTATACGCCTAAAATAATTAGATGACTATGAAAAAGTACTGGAAAAGTACGGAAGAATTAAAAAATTCAAGCCTGCAGGGTCAGAAGGGCAAATTAGCTGATCCCGAATTTTCCATTGAAGGATTGACCGAAGAGGAGGTTAGTAACAAATTCAAAACCGACCGGAGAAGTTTTCTTAAGGCCCTTGGATTTAGTGTTGGCTATGCTACCATAGCTTCCAGTTGTCAGCAACCTATTCAAAAGGCCATTCCATTCCTGAATAAGCCAGAAGAAATCACCCCGGGAGTTGCTAACCATTATGCTTCAACATTTTACGATGGCCATGATTATGCCAGCATCCTTGTAAAAGTAAGGGAAGGCAGGCCTATTAAAATTGAAGGAAACGAATTATCTTCTATCAATGGAAGCGGAACCAGTGCACGAACCCAGGCTTCTGTTCTGGGTCTTTATGATGGTTCAAGACAACAGAATCCTGAAAAAAACGGAACTCGTACAAACTGGGAAATTGCCGATGGAGAAATTATGGAAAAACTTGAGGCAATAGCTGCAGAAAATGGAAAAATTGTACTACTCTCCTCTTCTGTAATAAGTCCCTCTACCTTGAGAGTTTTTGATGATTTTAAGCAAAAATATCCCACTACCAGTATAGTCTATTACGATTCTGTTTCCTATTCTGCCAGTCTTGCTGCAAACAAAAACACATTTGGCATTCATGCCATTCCGCAGTATCATTTCGAAAATGCAGATATTGTACTTGCATTCAATGCCGATTTTCTTGGCACCTGGTTATCTCCGGTGGAATTTGCCTCTCAATATGCAAAAACACGTGACCTTACAGGTGGTAAAAAGGCCATGTCGAAACATTACCAATTTGAGTCAAATCTGTCTGTTACAGGAAGTAATGCAGATAAACGTTTCCCTATCCGGCCTTCTGATGAAAAAAAGATCCTTCTAAATCTTTACAATGCAATTGCCCTTAAAAGTAATCAGGCTGAATTACAGGTACCAGCTTCTCCGGTTGATGTTAATCTAATAGCCGAAGAACTTCTGGCCCATAGAGGTAAATCATTGATAGTATCAGGAAGCAACGACTTAAGCATTCAGACCCTGGTCAATGCCCTGAATTTTATGCTCGGAAATATCGGTTCTACTCTAGATTTCTCCAGGCATGCATTATTGAAGCAAGGAGACGATCTTGCTTTTGAGAAAATGGTCCAGGAAATGAATGAAGAAAAAGTCAGTGCCATTCTAATGTACAACGTAAATCCGGTATATGACTATTCCGATTCTATTAAATTTATCAGCGGACTTGGTAAAACCGGACTGGTAGTTTCTCTTTCCCAAAAGGAAGATGAAACCGCCCGCCATGCCCATTATCTTTGTCCCGATAGTCATTACCTGGAATCATGGAATGATGCCCAGCCTTATAAGGGCTTATATAGCCTTGGTCAACCTACCATTCATGCTATTTTCGACACCCGGCAGGCACAGGAAAGTCTTCTTTTATGGGCAGGTAAATCCACTGATTTTCATACTTATATCCAGGACTATTGGGAAGTTGAACTTTTTCCACAACAGAAGGAATATCCGGCTTTCAATGATTTCTGGAATCATACTCTTCAAAAAGGTATTTTGGAATTAGAGCTTTCATCAAATAAGCAGCCTGAATTTGATTTCAAATATCTTGAAAAAGTTTCTGCCAGGCTTTCAAAAATTTCAGATTCTCAAGGAATTGACCTGATACTTTATGAAAAAGTAGGAATAGGAAACGGCTTACAGGCTAACAACCCCTGGTTGCAGGAGCTTCCCGATCCTATTTCAAAGGTGGTTTGGGATAATTATATTAATGTATCTCCCCGTTTTGCTCAAGAACTAGGATGGGAGCAGGAAGACCTGGTTACAGTAAATGGAATAACACTTCCTGTGTTTATACAACCTGGTCAGGCCTACGGAACCATATCCGTTGCCCTGGGTTACGGTCGCACAAATTCCGGTAAAATTGGGAACAGCATTGGGAAAAACGTCTTTATGCTTGCAGGTATTTTGAATGGAGCACGTCAATATAATATTTCAAATGCATCCTGGAGCAAAAAAGGCGAGACTTATCCCCTGGCTACTACACAGACTCATCATTCCATGGAGGGCCGGGAGATTGTAAAAGAAACCACACTTGAGGAATATATTGATAACCCTTCTGCCGGCAATGAATCGCATAAGATAATTATGGAACGGTCGGCAACAATGTATAAAGAACATGATTTTCCTGGAGCACACTGGGGGCTCAGTATTGACCTTAATAAATGTGTGGGTTGTAATGCCTGTGTAATAGCCTGCCAGGTGGAAAATAATGTTGCCGTTATTGGTAAAGAAGAGGTAAGAAACAGGCGTATTATGCACTGGTTACGTATCGACAGGTATTATTCTACTGTTTCAGATTCGGTAGGTGCAGATCTAGAATCTGATAATCCCCAGGTATTTCATCAACCCGTTATGTGTCATCATTGTGATAATGCTCCCTGTGAAAACGTTTGTCCCGTTGCGGCCACACCACACAGCAAGGAGGGCTTGAATACCATGGCATACAACCGTTGTATTGGAACTCGATATTGTATGAATAACTGTCCCTACAGGGTACGAAGCTTTAACTGGTACCGATATATAGACAATGACCAGTTCGACTATAATTTCAACGATAAATACAGTAAAATGGTCCTCAATCCCGATGTGATAGTAAGGGAAAGAGGTGTTGTGGAAAAATGTTCTTTCTGTGTTCAGCGGATCCAGGAAAAGAAGCTTCTTGCAAAGAACGAAGGGCGAGAATTGAGGGATGGAGAAATTCAACCTGCATGTGTACAGTCCTGTCCCACACAAGCTCTTGTATTTGGTGACACCAATCAAAAGGATTCTCAGGTTAATAGTAAGCATAAGGATGAAAGAGCCTATGGTTTGCTTGAAGAATTACATACATTACCTTCCCTGATGTACCTTACGAAAGTCAGGAATATTGAGAAAGATCATTCAGAGGAAGATAGTCACCACGGATAAATTTATGAAAAGAACCTAATTGAAACAGATCAATAAGCATTATGTACTTAAAAGACGTTAGAGGTATCTTAATACAAGGATCAAAATCCTACGGGCAGATTACCCGTGAAATTTTGGCGCCACAGGAACGAAATGCCCCCTTATGGTGGTATGGTGCAATGTTTGTTTCTTCCCTGATGTTTCTGGCCGGTGTATACGCCATTGTCCAGACTATTTCTAAAGGCATTGGACTCTGGGGACTCAATAATAATGTAGCCTGGGGATGGGCCATAATAAATTTTGTATGGTGGATTGGAATCGGGCATGCTGGTACTGCCTTTTCAATTTTCCTGCTTGTTTTGCGCCAAAAATGGAGAACTTCCATCAATAGGGCTGCTGAAGCCATGACTGTTTTTGCAGTACTGGCAGCAGGACTTTTTCCTGTAATTCATATGGGAAGGATTTGGGATGCTTTCTTTATTTTCCCCTATCCCACTTCACGCGATTTATGGGTAAACTATAATTCCCCCTTGTTTTGGGACGTGGTGGCTATCTGTACCTACCTGTTTGCCTCGGCCTCTTTCTGGTATGTGGGAATGATTCCCGACCTGGCTACGGTTCGTGACCGTGCTACCTCAAAAATAAAAAGAAAAATATACCACATCATGAGTTTTGGCTGGGTTGGAACCCTTAAAACCTGGAAACGTTTTGAAATAATGGCTGTTATTTTAGGTGGAGTTACTGCCCCCCTTGTAATTGCAGTTCACTCCATTGTATCCATGGACTTTGCCACTAGCGTAATGCCCGGATGGCATACTACAATCTTTCCACCCTACTTCGTTGTTGGTGCTATTTTTTCAGGTTTTGCCATGGTACTAACCCTCATGATAGTAATTCGAAAAACTTATAAACTGGGAGATTTTGTAACCATGGACCATTTCGAAGCCATTGGAAAAATTCTGATTTTTATTAGTCTTATCATGGGATCCTCCTATGTTACAGAGGTATTCATCGCCTGGTTCTCTGGTGTTGATGGTGAACTTTACACCTTTTTCCATAACCGTATTACCGGGGAGTATGCTTTCCAGTTCTGGGCCATGGTTACTTGTAATGCCATTATTCCCCAACTCTTCTGGTTCAAAAAAGTGAGAAGAAATCTTACCTGGCTTTTTATAATATCCCTAGTCATTAATATAGGAATGTGGTTTGAGCGATTTAATATTGTTGTTACCTCCTTATCGAAAGATTTTCTACCTGCTACATGGGTAGAATACGACCCTTCAATAACTGAAGTATCAATTTACCTTGGTACATTAGGTCTTTTTGGTGTAGGGGTGTTATTGTTTATGCGTTATATTCCGGTAATGGCCATGAATGAATTAAAAATGATAAATAAAGAAACGAGCATCGATCAGGACTTATCCTCTAAAAATTAAGCAATTATGGAATATTCAAAAATAATTGGCATTTACGATGACGAACAGAAGCTGTATACTTCCATAGATCAGATACAGGAAAAAGGCTACAAGGTTGCAGATGTGGTTTCGCCATTTCCCCTGGAAGAACTGATTGAAAAACTGGGAGTCAAAACACGCATCAACATTGCAGCATTTTTCTACGCACTTATAGGTGGAGTAATTGGAATTTCTGCCTTTTTGTATTACACGGCGGTAATTGACTACCCCATGAACATTGGAGGAAAGCCTTCTTTAAGTCTGACTTTTGTGCTCAT